>JBMYYT010000221.1:0-4052 GCA_049609665.1 Flavobacteriales bacterium
TGAAGAAACCTGTGATTATTGATACTATTGTTAATGCAACAGACACATCATCAATTGCTCAAAGAAATGTTAATGATAGTGTTTGGACTAATTCAGATGGATTTGTATCAACAGCAGGAAGCAATATTACAGTTGATCAAATCGCGAATATGCCTGAAAGAAGAGCAAATACAATTGCTGCGACTGTTGGTGAAGTTGAAGGGGTTATTGAATCAGAAGAGGTTCATTACGATGTCACAGATGCGGTTGGGTCAAACTCAGTTACATTAAGTAATATGGATGTATCAGCGAATTACACCGCTAACGCTACATTTTCTCACGATCTAAATTCAACATATCAGTTTTCAGCCTCGGTAACTGCAAAATCCGATGATGCTTTTAATGAAAGAAACTTAATCGAAGACAAAAAAGAAATAAAATTAAAAAAATGGGATTCAAAAGCGGAGTACATCAAAACTCTTAAAAAAGAAAAAACTGACAACCTTTATGAATCCTACACGGAATTGAAAAAGGAAAACAACACTTCACCTTCTTTCTATTTGGATGTGTGCACTTATTTTCAAGAAAAAAACAAATTACAACTCGCTGAACGTATTCTATCAAATTTAGCTGAGCTGGAAGGAGAAAACCATGAGTTATTAAGAGGATTAGCAAACAAACTTCAAGATTTGAAACAGCAACAAAAAGCAGTCGAAATTTTGGAGGAAGTAAAAGAATTGAGAAAAGAAGAGCCTCAATCCTACCGAGACTTAGGTTTAGCTTATGCCAAAAACAACCAGCCACAAAAAGCAATTGAAGCTTTATATAAAATTGTAACTACTAAATGGTCTCGATTTACCAATATCGAACAAATTGCAATCAATGAAATGAATCAAGTTATTGATGCAAATCCTGACGTAAATACAAATTTTATCGATTCAGCTTTATTAAAACATCTACCTGTTGATATGCGTGTTGTGTTAAATTGGGATGCCGATGCAACCGACATTGATTTGTGGGTAACTGATCCTACTGGAGAAAAATGTTTTTATTCGCATAACAGAACTAAGATTGGTGGTTTCATGACCAATGATTTCACTCAAGGGTATGGTCCAGAAGTATTTATGATTAAACGAGGCATGAAAGGAAAATACAAAATTGAGGCAAATTATTACGGTAATAATTCTACGAAAACATTAGGTCCAGTGACTTTAAAAATGCAGTTTTTTACTAATTACGGGAAACCAAATCAAAAAGTGAAAGAAGTGATTCTTAGACTAAAAGACTCTAAAGAAGTAGTTGAAATTGCTGAGATTGGGATATAAATTTCCTTCTAAGTGCATTAAGAATTGCTGTCATTCCCTCGAAGGAGGGAATCTTAAAACGAGAATCTTTGCCTATGAAAATAGATTCCTGTCTTCACAGGAATGACATGGAGTAGATAATTACTACTTCACCAAATCCCCTTCAGAAAACTCTATCACTTTTCCTTTATCAAAATCATAATGAGTTAACTTCCTTATTTGATAATAAGAAGTCCAAAACTGCATAAGAGTTTGATAGTAAGAGTTTACGGCTTGGTTTCTATCAGTCAAGGAATTATTAAAAGTAAGAATATCACTTTTCCCTATTAAGAATCGTTGCTTGGCTACAACGTATCTTTTTTCGGCAACAATCATTGATTTTTGAGCAATTTCAACTTGCTTATTCATCAAGTTAAACTGCTTTGCTTGAATAAATACTTCGCGTTCAAAATTAATTTTATTTTGTTCGATTTGCAGGTTAATCAATTCGCTATTAGCCATTTGTTGCTTGACTCTTGCCTTATTCATTCCCCAATTAAACACAGGGACTGTAATTCCAAGATTTACCGTTTCTTGGTCCAAAAGATTAGTTAATGAACCTTCAATGTTAGGAGCCGTTTGAGTAACTCCATAAGAAACAAATAAGTCCGCATTAAAGCTATTGTTCTTTTTAGCTCTGTCCAATTCTCTTTGACTTTCTAACAGAGATTTTTCAAAGTTTACAATTTCAGAACGGTGTTCTTTTGCCATTTTCACAGCAAGTGGAATGTCAATATTTATAGCTGGAACATTTTCGTCAATTGCTAATTCTATATCCTCCATGGGAGATAAACCGAGAAAAGTTTTAAGTCTTTGATTGCTAATGAGAACATCCAACTCAGATTGAGCGAGAGTTCTTTCAGCATTTAGTAACGTCAATTCAATTTGTAATAATTCACTTTCTGCAATTTTACCCAAATTATACCTTCCTTTTGAAATCTTGAAGAGTGTATCACTATTTGCCACATTTATTTTTGCAATCTCATACCTTGATTTGCTATTTACAGCATCAAAAAATAACCGAACAGCCTCCATAGAAAGATCTTCTTTTTGCTCCACACTAAGCTTCTTAGCTTCCTCAAATTCAAGAGGTTCAAGTTTAGATTGCCATTTATAATTATTGAATTTCATAATGGGTTGTCGGTATCCAATATAAAAAGGAGAAGCACGATATGAAGTTCGATTATTTGCTCCCAAAATATCTAATCTTGCTAAATCTCCTGAAATAAAAACATCTCCACCAGTCCATCTAATCGGCTGGTTTACTTGTAATGCTGCCGAGTAATTCGCATTACTTGTTCTGATGTAATCTACCGTTCCGTCTGGAAGGGTTACTTCACTAATTCCGATATTCAATGCAGGCAAAGTTCCATTGAAGGTTAAAGAAGGTAAAAACGATCTCTTATAACTAAAGTATCTCCAATATCTATTCTCAAAAGAGTTCTGAACTTGTTTGGCAGATATAGACTCGCCATGGGCAATTGCAATGACTTCCTTTAACGAGTATTTTGTTTGAGTATAACCAATTGAAAAAGATAACATTCCAATTAGCATACTAATTATCAGCTTATTATTCATATTTTAGAGAATTTACAGGGTTTTGCTCTGCTGCTTTATTGGCGGGTAAATAACCGAAAACAATACCAATCAAAACCGAAATTATAAAAGAAAGAAAAATGGAGAAAATAGAGATTTGAGTAGGCATGTCTAAGAAAATTTCAACCGCATAACTTAATCCAATTCCTAATAATATTCCTATGATTCCACCAAATAAACTAATAAACGAAGCTTCTAAAATAAACTGAAGTTTAATGTCGTTTTTCTTGGCTCCAATCGCCCTTCTTAATCCAATTTCTTTGATTCTTTCTTGAACCGAAGCTAACATAATATTCATAATTCCAATCCCTCCTACCACTAAAGAAATACTGGCTATTGCTCCTAATAACCAATTAAATAGATCGTCAGTCTCTTTCTGTTGTTTAAGTGTTTGCTCGGGAATATTTATTAGAAAATCATCAACTTCATTGTGTCTTCTTTTAATCATTTTGCCTAATAATTTCCCTGAAGGCTTAACATCTTCTGAATTGGCTAATTGAATAATAATTTTATCCAATTGATTCGGATTTTCTGCCTCTCCATCGTCCCAACTCCATCTATCAAATAGCTTGATTGATCCTCTGTCTTTATATCTGGAAATTAGTGTTTTAATGGGAATATAAACTTCGTTATTATAATCATTAATCCCCATATCTTGCAAATTATCAGTAACTCCATTCATGCTTTTTAGGACACCAATAACTGTCAAGTTTAATTTTCCTATCCTTACGGTTTTGCCTATTGGATTCTCTTTTGGAAATAATAATTTACTTAATTTACTTCCCAACAAACAGACCTTTTTCTTATTATCATTCTGAAAATCAGAAAAATACCTTCCTTGTTCCAACTCTACATGGAAAATATCAAAATAAGACGGGTTAATCCCAATCGCTTTCGTTTTCTTTCTAATTATGGAACTCATTATAAATGTCTCATGTCCAACTTCAGGAGAAATATATTCTATGTTTGGAACTATTTTCTTAATGTTGTCTAAATCTTTGAGAGTCAATCCAGGAGAATATTTTTTGGTCTGGGTGGGATCATTTTCTTCTTCTTCCGTCTTTTTATCTTCTTTATCGTAAACTGATTTTACAATGATGTTATTCACCCCCACAATTTTTAATTGTTCCAAAA
>JBMYYT010000222.1:0-4027 GCA_049609665.1 Flavobacteriales bacterium
TAATTTTACAAAAATTAAACTTTCGGATTCTATTGTTTTTAGTTCCGTTGGGTATTCCTCTTTTACTGTTGAATATGCAAAAATTCATTCCTCCAATAAAATATTTTTAGTTCCTAAAGCAGAGAGGATAAGGGCTATTCAAATAAAAGCCGAAAAATATAAGTATCGCAAAAGAGCAAGACTTGGAAGAAAAAAAGCTTCGAGAAGTTGGGGTGGAACTGGACTTGGTAAAGATTCCAATTCAAGACAACAAAAAGAAGCCAAATTTATTCCAAATGATATTGGAGCAGAGGGAATTATTGATGAAATAAGAGTATTTGTAAGATTTGGAAGTAAATACCCATTTGAAGTTGATGTTCTGGGTGTAAATGAATTGACTGGAGCACCGAGCAGTTCTTTATTGCAAGAACCCATTAAAGTAGTTCAAAAGAAAAATAAAAAATGGACTACAATTAAGTTTAAAAAGCAAAAAATCAATATTCCTAAATCTGGATTTTTTATTGCTATCAATTGGAATGGAGATTCCATTGGTTTGCCACCTTTGGCGTATTACACGTATAATGTTCATTATGTAACAGAAGATATTCACAGGGTAGATACTTTTTTCTATAGAGGTACAGTTATAGCCAGTAATTTCGAAAAAGAACCGAATTGGTGGCTCTATTCAAAATCTAAATGGAGAAACTATTGGCAATTAAGGATTAATTATAGAGATACTTGTTCTAACTGTTTTATTGATAATCCATCCGAGAAAAATTATAATCAAAGAAATTCAAGAAAACAAACTCTTGCGGTTTATGCGAACATACTGTATTCCAAATCTGCTAAAAAGTATGTAGAAAATATATTGGATAAAGAAGGTGTGGTGTCCAAAGATGATCAGAAAACATTACTCTCTAAAACAACTCCTTATATCGAAAAAGATAAATTGTTGTATCCGCAAAAGGATGTCTTTCAGTTGTTTGAATCAATAAAAAGAGCGTTAAAAAGTAATCAGTTAAATTATATTTCTCATCATTTATTGTATTATGACTATAGGAGTATCGAAGGATTCGAAATAACTCTGAATAAAAGTGATAGAGGTAAAATTATTTATGACATTGAGGAAATATTAGCAAATCGCGAAAAAATAATTTTAAAGAAATTGGACAACGGATTTTATGAATTCTCTTTTGATGATGGTCGAATTCAAGGAAAATTATTACTTCAAAATGGGAAATGGAGATTGGGAGTGGAAGATGGAAAAGAAACAAGATATTAATTAATGCAACTCCTTATACATTCCAATCCAATCAGGATTTTGCATGTCTTTGAATAGTTCATACATTTTTGAACCATAGCAGAAATCTGCAATATGATTAAAACCATATTTCTTTAAGTATAAAGTTTGTTTGTAGCTTGGTCTGTATCGGTTTGCAGCCCATCCTTTATCTTCCTCTGGTACTGTAGTTGCTCCACTTCCGTATCTTGGGTTAATAGAATACCTCAATTTCCATATATCCCAAACTGGCAAACAAATTGGTTTCATTTCTTCCCACAAAGTATCTACAACCAACACACCACCCAGAGTTTTTGGGTCATCCAATATCAAACCGCAATCAATTCCTACTTCTTTAAAAAAATCAATTCCTTTGGGATTTGCCTTGTTTTTCAAAATTCCTTTGCTATACATGACAAAGTTTGCTTCTGTAATGGGTTGTTTTTTGATGATTACTCCGGTAGCTGAATCAATTCCAAGGATAGCAAAATTCACAACTTTGGTTCCAGCTGAGGGATTTATTGAAAATCCTAATTCATACTTTAAAGTAGCAACTGGTAAAGGTTTAAAGGAAAAATTTATACACCCTATACCTAAAAGAATAGATACTAAAAGAATGGATATTCGGAAGTTGGTTTTCATTACAAGTTATTTTGTCAATGAAAATACAAAAACTAAGCCAATTTTTAAAGTCGTTGTAGGGGAGTGCAAACACCTTCTACACAACTGTAGCATTTCAATTTATCCTTGAAAATAGAAGATTTAAAAACAGATTTATTCAACAACATCCTTACACATTCCTGGATTCCTTCAATAATTGATGGATGCGGATGAATTAATTCAGCTAATTCATCAATTCCTTTGTCCATTTTAATAAGTAAGGCTACAGCCTGAATTGCACTGGATGCATGTTCTCCAATAGCTCTCATTCCGAGAATTTTCATCTCTTTATCGTTAGTAACAATAATCTTGAAAAATCCTTCAGTTTTTCTCATTGCGATGGCACGGGCTATGCATGAGTAATCAATTTTTACAACTTTTACAGGAATATTTTGTTCAATGCATTGCTTTTCATTCATTCCAACTGCCGCAACTTCTGGGTCAAGGAACATAATATTACTGATGTTATCATAGGAAATTGGTTTAGGCTCAGTCTCCATAAACATTTTCTCCACAGCATGTCGAGCTTCTAATTCTCCTACATTTACCAAGGACATATTTCCAGATACATCACCTACAGCGTATATATTTGGTATGTTTGTTTGAGTATCTTCATCTCCAATATGTCTCCCTCTTTTACTCATTTTTACTCCGGCATTATCCATTCCTATTTGTTCGCAGTTTGGAACACGACCAATAGATAACAATGCTTTTTCAACCCTAATTACTTCCTTTTTTCCATCTGGGTAAGCCAATTCATATTCCACTTCACCGTCAATCTCTTCAAGGCGTTCAAGATTTGCTTTGTTATGAATGGTAACTCCGTTTTTCTTTAAGTTGTTGGCAACCAAAGAGGAGATATCTCTATCTTCAAAGGGTAGAATGTGATCCGCTTTATCGATTAAATACACTTTAGTACGACTAAAGCTCGAAAACATAGTTGCATATTCACAACCAATTACTCCAGCACCTACAATAACAAGACTTTTCGGAAAAGAATCCATGTGATGAATTCCATCACTCGTCATTATTATTTTTTCATCCACATTGATGTTAGGTATAACCCTTGGCCTACTTCCTGTAGCAATAATTATATTTTCTGACCAGATAACTGTCTCAGTATCGTCTTTTCTTTTGATTTCAATTTCATGGTTAGAAATCATTGTTGCTGTTCCTTTTTCGTAAGTGAATTTATCTTTCAGCTTTGCGTCAAGTAGCTTTACGTGCGAGGAATATTGAAATTTTCTTTCAAATATGGCATCTTTGATTGTCTTTTGGACATCGTCCCAAGTTACATCAAGTTGTCTCCTTCCTGCAGTATATAGGTTTGTATTAATCGTGTCAACTTTGCGCGAAAGTTCCCACATTGTTTTGGAAGTGAGGGCTCCGTTATAGATTCCAGCACCACCCAGTTTGTTTTTTTCAATTAATACTACGGATTTACCGAAATCAATTGCTCTCATAGCAGCTGCATAACCTGCAGGTCCACCACCTATTATACAAACATCGTATTTTTTATTCGAATGTGTTTCCAAATTATTTTTCGATACAATCTTTTGTGAATTAAAGAATTGCCTCTTTTTTTGGTTTAGACAGCTAAGGTATAAAAAAAATGATTTTACTGCCTTATTTTTATTAATTTCTTAACCTTTATATTTGCACCGAATCAATACTAATTTACCTTCCAACATAATGATTGAGTCTTACCAGAAAATGCTTGACTTGCCGAAACAAACTCGGGATAAGAACAAAAAGTTCATGACGAAGCTCAAGAACAAAAAACCTAAGAAGTTGGACGATATGTTTCATGAAAAGCACGAAGAGGTTTTTGAGAAAATTGATTGTTTGGAGTGTGGAAACTGTTGCAAAACGACAAGTCCTATTTTTAGAGAGATTGACATCAAAAGAATTTCTAAAAAGCTGAGAATGAAAGAACCAGATTTCATTGATTTTTATTTAAAAATAGATAACGATGGAGATTATGTGTTGCAATCAGCACCTTGTTCGTTTTTGGATTTGGACGATAATACCTGTACAATCTATGATTTTAGACCAGCGGCTTGCGGGGAATATCCTCATACCAATAGAAGAAAAATGCACCAAATTTTG
>JBMYYT010000223.1:0-3965 GCA_049609665.1 Flavobacteriales bacterium
TACAAGGTCCATTACAAAACTTTGCTTTCAAAATTTTGCCAACAATTATTTTCTTTTCAGCAATAACAAGCATGCTATATTACTTAGGAATACTTCAAAAAATTGTTTGGGGATTGGCTTGGATTATGAAAAAAGTAATGAAGCTATCTGGTGCTGAAAGTTTATCTGCTGCTGGAAACATTTTTTTAGGTCAAACGGAAGCTCCTTTCCTAATAAAGCCATATTTAGAAAAAATGACCAAATCTGAATTAATGACATTAATGACAGGAGGAATGGCAACCATAGCTGGAGGTGTTCTTGCTGCATACATGGGTTTTTTGGGCGGAGATGATCCTGAGCAACAAATATTTTTCGCTAAACACTTGTTAACCGCTTCAATCATGTCAGCACCTGCAGCGGTAGTAGCTGCTAAAATCTTGGTTCCAGAAACTGAAAAGTTTAATACCGATATGGAGATTTCTAAAGAAAAGATCGGTACAAACATGCTAGAGGCTATTACTAATGGTTCAACAGATGGACTTAAATTAGCAGTGAATGTAGGAGTTATGTTATTGGTTTTTACAGCAATAGTTTATATGGCTAATGATATTTTAGGAGGAATAGGATATTACACAGGTTTAAATGATTTAATTGCTGAAGCAAACAATGGATACGATAAACTTTCATTTCAATTCTTATTGGGCCACGCATTTGCTCCAATAGCTGGAATTATGGGAATAGATAATTGGAACGATATGCTCTTAGCAGGTCAGTTATTAGGAGAAAAAACAATATTAAATGAGTTTTATGCTTATAAAACCTTTGGCAGCATAAAATCTCAATTCATTTCTGAAAAATCAGTTATAATGGTTACTTATATGCTTTGTGGATTTGCAAATATTGCTTCTATTGGAATTCAGATTGGAGGAATTGGCACCCTTATTCCAACTCGAAAAGGATTGCTTTCCAAATTAGGGGTAAAAGCTCTAATTGGTGGAACTGTGGCGAGTTTACTTACAGCAGTTGTAGTAGGTATGTTCCTTTAAATCACTATCTTCTTGTTGCTCTTTTTGGATTAAACTTCTCGATTGGGTAATTCAATAGTTCACTTACTTCTTTTGCAAAATCTTTAGCTTCTTGAAAAGTATCAAATGAACCGCATAGAATTTTCCTCCTGTGGTTAGCATCCATAATGTAAAGTTCTGAGGATTGGAGCTTATGAAAATTATTATATATGCTTTCAGATTTAAGATAAGAAAGTCCTTCTTTTGATTTACTCGTAGTTTTTATTACAAGACAAGAAAAACCAATATACTTCCTCCATTTTCCAAACCTCATGAATAAAATTTCTGAGAAAAAATTAAACTCCTTATCAATCAAATTAATCACTATACCAGAAAAACTGCTAAACAATGTAATGATGAAGAGAATAAAAAACACAATCAAACTAAAAGAAAGTAATTTACCTTCAGAGGTAAAGAAAAGTGCAAATATTATTAATGTCAAAACTAAATATATCGGATACCATTTTTTTAAAGGGAATCTTCTACCATGACTTATTTCGATTAAATCATCTGTGCATTTTATTGTTGGCTTATCACTTAGAGGCATAGAATCTAAAATAATAAAAAACTCTAATAAAGCTCAACCCTAATTCTTTTCTTTTCACTTATCCTTGATTTTTACCGAAACTATAAAAATTGTTAAATAGATTTTATTTTAATGTAATTTTATTGAAATTAGGACTTTAAACAAAAAAACTATGAAATTACTATTCTCATCGCTTTTATCCATTGCACTAATAATGGGTAATTCTACTGATGCAAATGCGCAACTTTTTGGAAAGAAAAAAAGAAAAAAAGCTCAAATGGAAGCTGCCAAAAAGAAAAGCAAACCCAAGTCGCAGTTTAAGTCGATTAAAAGTGTCACTAAAAAATGTAAAAAACATGATGGACTTTTCCCTATCTATCAAGACACTACGAATGGAAAACTTTATATTGAAATCAATGAAGAAAAGCTTGGAGAAGAGTTCATCTATTTCAGCTACGTAGAAAATGGACTAATGGATGTAGGAGCTTTTAAAGGCTCATACCGAGGTTCAAAAATTTTCAAAATCAATAAGTATTATGGAAACATTGAATTTCAATTAGAAAACACAAATTATTATTTTAATCCTGATAATGAGATTAGCAAATCAGCAAGCACTAATATCAACAAGCCGATTATAATAAGCGAAAAGATTTTAGGAAAAACTGGAAACAAAATGCTTATTTCAGCTTCCTCGCTTTTCTTAAGTGAAAACTTTGCTAAAATAAAACCTAAGTATCCTCCAGGATGGAGAGGAGCGAGATTAGGAAGTCTGAGCAGATCAAAGTCAAAACCTTTGAAAATAAAAAATTATCCAAATAATACGGACGTTCGTTCTTTGTATGTTTATGACAACAGAGCAGGCTCAGGAAGAGGTTCTTCGGCTATGACAAGTGACCAAAGTATTTCAATTACTTATCACCATAGTATTTTGGAAATGCCAAAAAACAATTTCAAACCAAGAAGAGATGATCCAAGATTGGGTTATTTCATGACTCAAGTCACTGATCAAACAAGCGCATCTGTTACTCCTTACCGAGATATGATTCACAGATGGAATTTGGTAAAGAAAGATTCTACTGCAGCTCTTTCTGAACCTGTGGAACCCATTACATGGTGGATTGAAAACACGACTCCAAAAGAATTGAGACCAATTATTAAAGAAGGAGTAGAAAGATGGAACTTAGCCTTTGAAAAAGCAGGATTCAAAAATGCCGTTGTGGTTAATATTCAGCCTGATGATGCAGATTGGGATGCAGGAGATATTAGGTACAATGTATTGAGATGGACTTCTTCTCCAAGACCTCCTTTTGGCGGATACGGACCAAGTTTTGTAAATCCAAGGACTGGACAGATTTTGGGTGCAGACATTATGCTTGAGTATGTTTATATTCTGGGAAGAATTAGACAAGAAAAACAATTTGATCAAGCTGGATTGGGATTCTTTAATATGGAAGAAGATCATCAAAATCACGATCCACATTTCTGTACTATGGGAGCTATGATGCAAGAAGATGTTTATTTCGGAAACACTGCTATTTCACTGATTGATTTGAAAGGAATAGAAAAAGATAAATTCCTAAGAGAATCTATTCAAAGGCTTGTTTTACACGAAGTGGGACATACATTAGGACTTAACCACAACATGAAAGGAAGTTCTATTCAGTCAGTTGCTGATTTAAAAAATCAAGCAAAAATGGAAAAAGAAGGAATGTGTAATTCTGTGATGGAATACCCAGCGATTAATTTTGCTTTAAACAAAAATGAACAAACTTATTACTATGACGATAAGCCAGGTTTTTATGACCATTGGATTATCGAATACGGTTACTCTCAAGGGTCAGAAAATCTAGAAGCAGAAGAAAATAGATTAAACAAAATTCTTGCTCGTTCTACTGACCCAAAATTAGCTTTTGGAAATGATGCAGATGATATGCGTTCTCCAGGAAAAGGAATTGACCCAATGGTGAACATCTATGATTTATCTAATGATCCAGTAGCTTATGGAGTTGACAGAATTACATTGATTGATACCAAATTGATGCCACTTTTGATGAAGAAATATGCTAAAGACAATCAATCTTACATGGAATTGAGAAACTCATACCTCTCATTAACAGGTCAAAAAGCAATTCAACTTAATATTATGACTCGCCAATTTGGAGGAGTTTATGTCAATAGAGCTTTCGAAGGACAAGAATCATCAACTGACCCACTTACTCCAGTTCCTCTGGAAAAACAAAAAGCAGCAATGGCTGCATTAACTAAATATGCATTTTCTCCTGATGTAATGAAAGTAGATGCAAACTTAATGAAGCACCTTCAAATTCAACGAAGAGGATTTAATTTATTTGGAGGAGGAGAAGATCCAAAAATCCACGAGAGATTAATGAATGTTC
>JBMYYT010000224.1:0-220 GCA_049609665.1 Flavobacteriales bacterium
AACTTATGCATAAAATGCAAAGAACTTGGTATTTGGGAAGAACATGGAGTTGAAATAATTGGAGTAGATATTGACGCTATTGAAATCACAGAAAACCGGGATGCATTTAGGCTTTTAATGGAAACTCTTGATATTCCAATGGCTCCACAAAAGCCTGCAAAATCCTTTTTACAGGGAAAAGAAATTGCTCAAGAATTCGGATTCCCATTATGTGTAAGAG
>JBMYYT010000224.1:230-3949 GCA_049609665.1 Flavobacteriales bacterium
AAGAGCCTCTTATACTTTGGGTGGCGCTGGTGCTGCAATCGTATATGATCCCGAAGAATTTGACAATTTGTTGGAAAGTGGATTAAAAATTTCTCCCATCCATGAAGTAATGATTGACAAAGCCTTAATTGGCTGGAAAGAGTACGAGTTGGAATTGTTGCGTGATGCAAATGATAATGTAATTATTATTTGTTCTATCGAGAATTTTGACCCAATGGGAATTCATACAGGTGATTCAATTACAGTTGCCCCAGCTATGACTCTATCTGATACTACGTATCAAAAGATGAGAGACATGGCCATAAAAATGATGCGAAGCATTGGTAATTTTGCTGGAGGTTGTAATGTTCAGTTTGCTGTTTCTCCAGATGAAAAAGAAGAAATTATCGCGATTGAGATTAACCCAAGGGTTTCTCGTTCCTCTGCTTTAGCCTCTAAAGCTACAGGATATCCAATCGCAAAAATTGCATCGAAATTGGCAATTGGTTACACCTTGGATGAATTGGATAATCAAATTACAAAAACTACTTCTGCCTTATTTGAGCCAACTTTGGATTACGTTATTGTAAAAATCCCTCGATGGAACTTTAATAAATTCAAAGGTGCTAACCGTGAATTAGGACTTCAAATGAAATCAGTTGGGGAAGTAATGGGAATCGGAAGATCATTCCAAGAAGCTCTTCAAAAAGCTTGTCAATCTCTTGAAATTGGTAGAAATGGATTGGGTGCAGATGGCAAAGAAGAACGCAACCAAGAAAAGTTACTACACAGTTTGAAACACGCAAGTTGGGATAGATTATTCCATGTTTATGATTCAATCAAATTAGGTATTCCATTTAAAACAATAAAAGAAGCTACAAAAATTGACGATTGGTTCTTGAGGCAAATCGAAGATTTAATTCATACAGAGAAAAAGATTGAACAATATTCATTGGACACTATTCCAAGAGAATTAATGTTTGAAGCCAAGCAAAAAGGGTATTGCGACAGGCAAGTTGCTCACTTACTGAGAACACTTGAGAGTAAAGTATTTACCAAAAGGCATGAACAAGGAATTAACAGGGTATACAAATTAGTTGATACCTGTGCAGCTGAATTTGACGCAAAAACACCCTACTACTACTCTACTTTCGAAATGGAAAATGAATCTGTAGTTACGGATAAAAAGAAAATTATCGTGCTTGGTTCAGGACCAAACCGAATTGGACAAGGAATTGAATTTGATTACTGTTGTGTACACGGAATCTATGCTGCCAAAGAAATGGGTTACGAAACTATTATGATTAACTGTAATCCAGAAACAGTTTCAACCGATTTTGACACGGCAGACAAGTTATATTTCGAACCTGTATTTTGGGAACATATTTATGACATCATTTTGCACGAAAAACCTGAAGGTGTAATTGTGCAACTTGGAGGGCAAACTGCGCTGAAACTGGCTGAAAAGTTGGAGAAATACGGAATTAAAATAATTGGTTCAGGTTTCGATTCATTGGATTTAGCTGAAGACAGAGGAAGATTTTCAAACAAGTTAGAAGAGTTAAATATTCCTTACCCAAAGTTTGGTGTAGTTGAAAGTGCTGAACAAGCATTGGAGAAATCAAAAGAACTTGGATTCCCATTATTGGTAAGACCATCGTATGTTTTAGGAGGTCAAAAAATGAAAATTGTAATCAACGAACAAGAATTAGAAACTCATGTTGTAGACATTTTGAGAGATATGCCAGACAATCAAATTTTGGTAGATCATTTCCTTGGAGGAGCTATTGAAGCCGAAGTAGATGCAATTTGTGATGGAGATGAAGTTCACATTATTGGAATGATGCAACACATTGAGCCTGCAGGAATTCACTCTGGTGATTCTTATGCTTTGCTACCTCCATACAATTTGGGAGATTTGATTTTGACCAAAATGGAAGAATACACCAAGAAAATAGCTTTAGCTCTTAATACAGTTGGATTAATTAACATACAATTTGCTATTAAAGATGACGAAGTTTATATTATTGAAGCAAACCCAAGAGCCTCTCGTACCGTACCTTTTATTGCAAAATCTTACCAAGAACCTTATATCAATTACGCAACTAAAGTTATGTTGGGAGAGAAACTAAATAGTTTTGATTTTAATCCAGTGAAAGAGGGCTATTCAATTAAAATACCAGTTTTCTCATACTCTAAGTTTCCTGAAGTAGCCAAAGAACTGGGACCTGAAATGAAATCAACAGGTGAAGCTATTTACTTTATAGATGACTTAAAAGATAAGTTTTTTAGAAAAATTTATTCTGAGAGGAATATGTTATTGAGTAAGTAAACACAATATATACACTATTTAAAAGGAGGAAAATTACATTTCCTCCTTTTTTTTTGCAATATGGTTAAACGAAATATTTTAACAAAAAAGTAACATATAGCTTGTTAAACTTCACTTTTGTAGTAATTTTAAAGAACTAATAACTATTACAAACTTTATTTTGAATCAATCTATACCAAACTTTAATGATTGTACCTATAGCACTCGTGTGGCTCATGAGAGCTTTATAAAAATTGATAGCACTGAAAAATTGAGTGCAGTTATTGAAGATCTGATGCAACAAAACAAAGAGTTTCATATCTGCTCTACAGGAATGAACTGGGGATACGGATCTAAATTAGGAGATAAATCAGGAACCGTATTAATTGATGTTTCCTCCCTAAAGAAAATTGAATTAAACGAAGAACATGGTTACGTAGTTATTGAAGCTGGTGTTACACAACAAGACTTATATGATTATTTATCAGCCTCAGAATCGAGTTTAATTCTCTCAATTACAGGGTCATCACCCAACTCATCCATCATTGGAAATGCTCTTAGCTATGGGTATGGAAACGGAAGAAGCACATTAAGAGTTGAAGATATTCTTCAAGTAAATGGATTTGACAAACAAGGCAAACATCATATAGGAATTGATAATAGCACTTGTAAATACGGAAACCATTCTACGAATAACAAACTGATACATGATTCCAAATCAATTATCACTAAAGCTAAAATAAGTTTAAAACAAATTCCAGAAACTCTCCTATTAACAGCTTTTTCAATTGATTCAGACGATAAATTTGAACAACTAATCAAGAAACTTAATCATTATAAAAACCAAGGATTGATTGAGGGAAATTGGAGTGTTTTTTCTGCACATAGACTACTTGCCGAAAAAGATTCAAAAAAGAATCTATTTTCTGATGTTGATAAACAAGTTGAATATGAAATTGCCAAAAACAAATTGGAGGACTTTGGCTATAAAATTTGGAAAGGTAGCTACAACGGAGTTTTTGCATGCTATTTACCCTCTAAAGGTATTGCAGATTCGATTCAAAATTTCTTAGAAGAAAATTTCTCCAAAGCTGTTGATGGAATTGAATTTATCCAAGTGAGCAAAAAAAACATCATGGATGAGCGAAAAAACGGGAATGGTTTTAATTCCATTATTACCGACCCCCCTATTCTATCCAGATTAAGAACTTTTTCAGGGATTTTAAAAAACGGAAGTGTTGATATCATGTATTGGAAAAAAAATATTGAGTCAAAACAGTATTTACCAGATGTGGAAAAATGTGGTTTTATTTGGCTTGCTAACTCTCTTCCAAATGATTCTAAATTAATTACTCAATTCAAGACTAAGGTTAACTCCACTCTTTCCAACTACAATATTGATCCTATTTTTGTTATTGATGGAGTATTA
>JBMYYT010000225.1:0-3928 GCA_049609665.1 Flavobacteriales bacterium
GATCTCACCATTACCAGCAGCTTTTTCGCCTTTGAATGCTTTCATGTCAAAATCTAGCTCATTACCATCTTTGTTGACAAGAGTAGGAGTAAGCTCTACATAAGCTTTTTTGTTTAATCCTTTTTCAATGAATTTACCATCGATATTAACCGTCATCTGGTCATTATGCATTTCGATAGGATTTGGTTTTACCTCATATTCAAGGTCCTTCATCACACTACAGCTTGAGAGAATAAGAGCGGTAATGATTGTAGCGATTGCTATATAAATGTTTTTAGTTTTCATTATTATTGTTTTATGTGTGTTTGATTTTGCAAATTTAGTAATACTAAACGACTCTGTTTTGCTAAAGTTGTTTAAATTTTGATTAAAGTTTTAATTCTAAAGTTTGATTAGGATGTTTTTCAAAAATTGCCTCTTTAATTTTTTGGTAGTCATCATCGATATTAACGAAATCAATATCCGAAACATCTAAAATCAATATTTTTTCATCCTTCCTGTTTTTTAAATAGTTAATGTAGGAGTCATGGATACTATCTAGATACTCCTTGGTCAATTTATTTTCAATTTCTCTTCCTCTTTTCTTAATGTTTTCAAGCAATCGAGTTGAATTTACTGATAAATAGACTAAAAAGTCAGGCTTGTTTATTTTTTCAAATAGCACTGTGTAATAACTATCAAAAAGATTTTTTTCTATTTGGGATAAATTGTTTGAAGAAAAAATCAGACTTTTTTCGATAAAATAATCCGCAACTGTAGGTTTTGTGTTTTCAAAAGGTTGTTTTAATTGATGAAATCGATCAATTAAAAATTGAAGTTCCACCCCTAATGGGTTGACTTTTTGATCTGCCAAAAAATCTGATAAAAATGGATTTTCTTCAAATTCTTCCAATATTAAATTTGTATTGAAATCTTGAGCTATTTTTTTACACAAAGAAGTCTTCCCAGAACCAATATTACCTTCAATCACAACAAAATTTTGAATCATACTTACCAATTAATTACTCCCAATAGGGAAAACTTTATTTTTGTCTTTACAGGACAAAAGTAATTCTTTCATTGATTTCTTGAGCACAGGATGAATAAATTCTGGCATTATTTCTTCTAAAGGGATTAAAATGAATTTTCGGTCTTGAATTAAATAGTGCGGAATAGTAAGAGTAGGTTTTTTTAGAATTTTATCCTCATAGAATAATAAATCAATGTCTATAGGCCTATCTTGATAGATTTGATTGTTGCTTTTGGTTTTTCTACCTAGTTCAACTTCAATTTCTTGCGCTATAATTAAAGCCTGTTCGGGAGATCTGTCGGTTTCTAATACAACAACTTGATTCAAAAAATTATCAGTCTTTTTTTTAAACCCCCAAGCTTCACTTTCGTATATTTGGGAAGCGAGCAGTATAGATCCCATTCTTTTTTTTAGCTGATAAATGGATTTTTTGAAGCACGTCTTTGTACTTTTATGATTTCCACCAAAGGAAAGAACTATTTTTTTTTTATTTCCATTCATAATTAAGGGATGCCATTCATGTATAAAAGAATTATTTTTCTCAAACTGTTGTTAAATTTGAATAATTAGAACTGTTAATATACAAAAACACAATGAAACAATTTTTTAAATATTTTTTAGCATCGGGATTAGCTTATCTCGTTTTTGGGGTGATTTTTCTATCTATAATGATAGGGATTGGTTCTTCAATGTTCAAAGGTAAACCACCCGTTACTGTAAAAAACAATTCAATTTTACACTTAAAATTGGATAAACCAATCAGCGAGACTTCTTATTTTGAATTAGATCAATCTACTTTTCAACCATCTGAGAAAATGGGAATTAATGATATCGTGAGATCAATTGACTATGCTAAAACTGATGATAAAATAAAAGGAATTTATTTTGAGCCAACTTCATTTTCTGCGGGATTGGCAAATCTTGAAGAATTGCACGATGCCCTTGAAGACTTTAAAGAAAGCGGAAAATTTTTGGTGTCTTACTCAGAAGGATATTCTCAAGCGAGTTATTATTTAGCCTCGGTTTCTGATGAAATTTATATTTACCCAACTGGTTCATTAGCTTGGAGTGGTTTATCTTCTGAGAGAATGTTTTTTAGCCAGATGTTGGATAAATTGGAGATTGACATGCAAATTATTAGAGGAAGTAATAATAAATTTAAAAGCGCTGTTGAACCTTTTATTTTGGATAAAATGAGTCCTGCAAACAGAGAACAAACCGAAAAGTATATGTTTTCTTTCTGGGATCACATGGTGTCAGAGATTAGTAAATCAAGAAACATCGGAGTAGAACAGCTTAATACTTTAGCAGATGAAATGTCAATCACTAATGCTCAAAAAGCAGTTGATTTTAAATTTGCCACAGGAATTAAATATCAAGATGAGGTTGAGGATATTTTGAAAGAAAAAATGGAGATTGAAGAAGGCAAGAAACTGAAAACGATTACCTTGAATAAATATATGGAGGTAGCGAAAAGAAAAATAAAGGTTAAGAATTTAAAGAACCATAACATTGCCATTGTTTATGCCAATGGTGAAATTATTAGCGGAAAAGGAACTCCAGAAATGATTGGATCTGAAACAACCGTTAAGCATTTGAGAAAAGCAAGATTGGCTGATTCTGTCAAAGCTGTTGTTTTGAGAGTTAATTCTCCGGGAGGTAGTGCATTGGCTTCAGATGTGATTTGGAGAGAAATTGAATTAATAAAAAAATCAGGAAAAAAAGTTGTAGTTTCAATGGGAAATTTGGCGGCTTCTGGAGGATATTATATTTCCTGTAATGCAGATAAAATATTTGCTCAAGAGAACACGATTACCGGTTCAATTGGTGTGTTTGGAATGATACCAAATGCGCAGGGGTTTTTTAATAATAAAATGGGAATTACATTTGATAGAGCTAAAACTAATGAGCACGCTGATTTGATGTCAATAAGCAAACCGCTTTCTGATGAAGAGTACAAGGTTATTCAAAAAGAGGTGGATAGAATTTATGATGATTTCATCACCAAAGTAGCAGAGGGAAGAAGTATTTCAAAAGAAATGGTTGACAGTATTGGTCAAGGAAGAGTTTGGTCTGGAAAAGATGCTATTGAAATTGGATTGGTAGATGAAATAGGAGGAATAGAGGATGCAGTAAACTATGCTGCGGAATTGGCAAATATCGAAAAACCAATCATTATGGATATTCCAAAGAGAAAGAAGGATCAGTTTGAAGATATTTTGAAAGCTCTTTCTGAGGAACAAGACAAAGTAAGCACTTCAATTAACTCACCTGGAACTTTTTCAAGTGAATTATTAAATCAATTGAAGATTTTAAAAAGTCTTAATATCCAATCAAAAGATAGAATTCAGGCGAGAATGCCTTACGTTATTACGATTAAGTAGTATGTGTTTTATTAAGTAAGGCTTAAAAGGAGCTTTCAGAGAAATCTGAAGGCTTTTTTTATTTGATTACTTTCTTTTTTTTACTCGTTGCAAATCATACTCAGGACTGAGTTCTGATTTTCCTTCCAAAAAATCTGCAAAATGATTGGCTAACCAAGGTGCTATGAGCACACCTTTCGTCCCAAGACCATTGAATAAGCCAATTTTTTCATATTCTCTATGAACTCCAATTAGTGGTCTTCGATCTCTCACGGTTGGTCTTATTCCTGCTTTATGGTCTATTATTTTGTAGTCACAGGTAAGTAAACTTTCAATTTTAGTAATTAAGTCTTTTTCACCTTCTTCAGATGTTTCATATGTTAAATTTTTCCAATTGTAAGTAGCTCCAACTCTAAATAGGTTATTTCCAAGCGGTAAGCAGAAAAACCCTTTGTTCAAGATTTTATCAACCTCAAGACCCTCAGCTTTTATGGTCATTAACTCCCCTTTTGTTGGGACTAAAGGAAGATAATTGAAATATGGGTTTTCAGTCATT
>JBMYYT010000226.1:0-3616 GCA_049609665.1 Flavobacteriales bacterium
GTGATTACACTATTTGGTGGATATTTAATGACAGAGGAAATATTCATACAGAATCTGGAGGAGAGTCTATTGGTATGGAAATTAGAGGACAAGCTTTTTCTTTTGCTACCAATGACGAAATAAATGACATGACATTTTATAATTATGAGTTGATTAACCGATCTACTCAAACTTTAGAAAAAACCTATTTTGGTCAAAATGTAGACCCAGACTTAGGATGTGGAAGAGATGATTATGTAGGTTGTGATGTTGGTAGAGGTTTAGGATTTGCTTACAACGGAGATGATACAGATGACAATTGTACGGGTGGAGCAATTCCTTATGGAACAAGCCCTCCAGCGATAGGTGTTGATTTTTTTGAAGGTCCTTATCAAGATTCAGATACTTTGGATAATCCTTATTATGTAAAAGGAGGAGATGCTTCAAAACAGGCAATACCTGGCAATGGAATAGGGTATGATGATGACATCAAAGACAATGAGCGTTTTGGAATGAGAAGGTTTGTTTATTATAACAATGCACGAGGAAATCAAGGAGACCCTACCAACCAGATTGAACATTACAACTATTTAAGAGGATTATGGAAAGACGGAGTTAAGTTTCAGTATGGTGGAAATGCATATCCTGGAACAGGTGCACCTTTTTCAACTTCGGGAGTTGATTGTGATTTTATGTTTCCAAGTGATCCGGCTACTGGTGAGAATACCGACCCAGAAGGTTGGGGAACAGGAGGAAATACTGCTGTGGCAGCATTGCCTTGGTCTGAAGTTTCAGAAGGAAACGCAGCAGATGACAGAAGATTTGTACAATCTGCTGGTCCATTTACTTTGGAACCTGGAGCGGTTAATAATATTACGGTTGGGGTTGTTTACGGAAGGAGCACAAGTGGATATTTAGCTTCTATAGCCAAAATGAAACAGGCTGATGATAAGGCGCAACGATTATTTGATAATTGCTTTGAAATTTTGGAGGGTCCAAATGCTCCTAAACTAACTATTCAAGAATTAAACAAAGAATTAATCCTTACTATTGATCCCAATGCTTTGGGGGTTAACATTGAGAAATATTCCAAATTAGACCCAACCATAGATGAGAATTTATTGGACAGTAATTCTTTAACTACTGATGGAAAAAACAATTATTACGCTTTTGAAGGATACCAAATTTTTCAATTAAAAGATAAATCTGTTTCTGCTTCTGATATTCGTGATATTGACAAATCAAGACTTGTAGCTCAATACGATATAAAAAACGGGGTAAAACAATTGATAAACTATTCCATTGATCCCATTTTAGGGGTAGGAGCTCCAGAATTAATGGCGAATGGAACGGATGAAGGAATAAAACATTCGTTGAGAGTCACAGAAGATTTATTTGCAAAAGGAGATAAGAGATTGATTAATCATAAAACCTATTATTTTTTGGTAATAGCTTATGCTTATAACAATTACAAAACTTATGACCCTACAAATCCTGATTTATTAGATGGTCAACAAAAACCCTATTTGGCGAGCAGAAAAGGTTATGATGGAGATGAAATAGCAAGTTATTTGGGAGTACCTCATATTCCTACTCCAGAAGCAGGAGGAACTGTTCAGAATGCAAATTATGGTGATGGTGTTGAGATTACTCGAATAGAAGGAATGGGGAATGGTGGACGCGAAATTGATTTGACTAATTCTTCTCGATTGGAGATTGCGAGAAACTATAAAATGGATGAAATTACTTATGCTGCAGGCAAAGGTCCTGTTGACATTAAGGTAATTGATCCACTTAATCTTAATGCAGATGAATATGAATTAAGATTCAATGGTGATAATCGTAACTCATTGGATAGTTCAACTTGGGAATTGAAAAGATTAAGTGATGATTCAATAATATCCTCTGATGAATCAATTGTTGTAGGAAATGAACAACTGTTCCCGCAATATGGATTTTCAATTAATATTGAACAATATCTCAACGAAATAAAAACAGAAAAAACAGATAATAAATCAACAAGCTCTAAAATTGACCAAATGACTACTAATTTAATCACTTGGAGTTTGGAATACGAAGATGATTCGAAACCTTGGTTGTCAGGATTATCGGACCAAGATGGAAATACAGAATTAAACTGGATTCGCAGTGGAACTCAATTAGTAAAGAATAGTGACACAGACCCAGATCCAAATGAAGTTTATGACGATTATCAAGGTGTGGATGACCAACAACAGTTTGAAAATATAGCAAATGGTACTTTTGCTCCTTTCTTTTTTATGTCATCGGCAGCAATTAATAATCAACCTATTGGGGCTGGAACAGATGCAACTCCATCTTTATCCTCATCCTATCGTAAAAATAGATTGGCTTTTCTTCCCAGTATTGATATTGTTTTTACCAAAGACAAAAGCCTTTGGACAAGATGTCCAGTATTGGAAACTCAAGATAATTCAAACTTAGCTGTGGGTGGAGCAAAAAAGCTCAAACTTAGAGAATCTCCATCGATTGATAAAGATGGGTATAGTACTGGAGATTCAAAATACAACAGTTCAGAAGGTGATCTTATTAGCTCAACAGGGATGGGATGGTTTCCTGGCTATGCCATTGATATTGAGACTGGAGAAAGATTAAACTTAGCTTACGGAGAAGATTCTTGGTTAGCTGGAGACAATGGAAGAGACATGATTTTTAATCCTACTTCAACCAGTTTTGAAGGATTAGGAAATATAGTTGCTGGAGGAAAGCATTTTCTATATGTTTTCAGAAATAATGAATTGATTACAAATCCGCCACTTTCAAGAGCATTAGTTGGAAACAGTTCAACCCAACATATTGGAGCTTATGATGAAGGTAAAATATTGCATTCAAAATTAACCAGTACAAGCTCTGTGGAACGGAGAAGAGCTTGGGATGCCTGTGTTTGGGTTGGAATACCAATGACAGCAAGTGGTCAAAAATTTCTTTCTACGGATGCGATTCTTAAAATAAGAGTTGAAACTCCTTATAAAAGATACGCGACTAAAGGAAATGTGGTTAAACAGCCAACGGATTTAAACTCCAATAATGAACCAGCAAGTGAGAATAATTGGTTCAACTTGTATCGATTTGATACCCGATCTGTTGCAACAGGAAAAAAAGTGTTGGATACAGCGATATCAGTATTGGATTTAATAAATGTTGTCCCAAATCCATATTATGCCTATTCAAATTATGAAACAAGTAGATTGGATTCCAGAATTAAGATTACTAATCTTCAAGAAAAATGCACAATAAGAATCTATAATACAGGAGGTTCATTAGTGAGAACTTTAACTAAGGATGATCCAACAACTTCCATAGATTGGGATTTGAAAAATGTAAATGGAGTTCCCATTGCGGGAGGATTATACATTATCCACATCCAAGTTCCAGATGTTGGTGAGAAGATTGTTAAATGGTTTGGAGCTATTAGACCCCCTGATTTAACTAACTTCTAACAACTTAAAAAGCCTATCAATTCTTTTGTTGATAGGCTTTTTTTATTGGGGTTTATCCATTTACTTCTTTTTCCAAATTTCATAATACAAATCAATTTCTTCTCGCTCCTTTCTCTTATCATAAAAGCTAGTTTCATCCAAGTTTTTTAGCTTTTCAA
>JBMYYT010000226.1:3626-3928 GCA_049609665.1 Flavobacteriales bacterium
ATCCTCAAATTCATTTTCAATTCCAACTTCAGAAGTTTCTACGTAATCAATTAATTCAAATTTAGAATAATCAAATGTTGATAATTTATTTAATACTGCAACAGTTTCCTTGTATTTTTTACTTTTTGCTAAACAAACCATATAACTAAAATAGGAAGAATGGAAATCTTCATAATTTTCCATTATGTACTTGTAATTTATTTTTGCCGCGTTATAATCCTTTTTCATATAATGGATATTTCCAATCATATATTGTAAAAAATCATCTCCTGTTTCTTTTTTTAGTCTATTAGTCATTTCCA
>JBMYYT010000227.1:0-3918 GCA_049609665.1 Flavobacteriales bacterium
TAACCCTTTTCCTTCCATTACTGGTTTTGAAGCTTCAGGACCTATGTTTCCTAATCCCAACACTGCCGTTCCGTTGGAGATTACAGCTACTAAATTTCCTTTTGAAGTGTATTTATATACATCATCTTTATTATCTGCTATTTGCAGGCAAGGCTCAGCTACTCCTGGGGAGTAAGCTAAGGATAAATCTCTTTGTGAAGAATATTTTTTTGTGGGTACAACCTCGATTTTACCGGGTTTAGGATCACTATGATATTTAAGTGCGTCTCTTTTAAATCTTTTGTTTTTCATAAAGGATGAATTGAACCCCAAATATAGTTTTTATCTCAAGAATAAAGAAATCGATAGGAATTGGATTGGTGTTAAAAATTCACAATATTTATTAAATTGAGTTTATCTTTTTATTGCTCTTATTAAGCTGGGTCTAAAAAAATATGGATTCTTTTATTTATATTCGTTTGAAACGAAAAGGGAAGTAAGGTACTCTTTGCAAACGAGCACCAGTGGAATCAGAAATAGATATGAAAGATAATAGTAATATTTACCATTTTAAACCGTTTTAAAGGGATGGAACATCAAAAATAATGTTAAAATACTTTATTTTAATAAAATGTTTTATTAAAATTGTAACCTATTAAGGATATAAATCGTATATTTAGTAGAGTGTTAAAATCAAAAAACAATGGGAACTAATAGAAATAAAACATTGACTGATATGGTCACTAAGCTTGAAAAAGCTGGAGTTTCTGTAACAGTTGACAACAATCCAAGCGAAGAAAAAATTGCTCGTATTGAAAGAATGATAGAGCAGAAAGCTAAATTGTTCAACCTTTTTAAACTAAACAATCCGCAAGCTAATTAATGGATATATTAGAAGAGGGTTCGATTTACGGAAATCATGTTTGTTGTTTCAAAACAAACTTTTCAAAAACTTATTATAATTTAACCTTTACTCCTTCAGAAGAAATCAAGGGTTTTGAAGAGATACATCTACAAAGTATCTTTAATATGAATCCTAAATTTGATTGTGAAATCAGAGAGTTTGTCTGCACTAAGGTGTTAGATTACATTAAGTCATTTAAAAAAAATTTATTCTTTGCTGTTGGTATTGACACATCAAAGAACATGATGCTGTTTTATAAATTCGCAAGATGGATTGAATGTAGTAATCTGAAATCAGAAAAACTGATAGTATCATGTGAATTAGTAAATCAAAGTAATAAGGGTATTGTCACGGCAGAATTTAGAATTATACCAATTAATTAACCATCTTCTGCTCCTCGTCTTAGGTAATCTCACAAAGGCTGGTGCTTGTTTGAGTGGTAACGGAAACGAGTACCTTAATTTATTTGGGCGTTTGTAACGCGGTTATGAAAAGCTAAACGTAGATGTATGATGAAAATAAATATGAATGTTTTATTTATATTCGTTAGAAATGAATAGGTAAGTTAGGTACTCGTTACGCTTCGCTAAACTAACACCATCGGAGATTTCAAATCAAGCGAATCAGATTAACAATCATTTTTCAATTGCTCCTTCTTCCAACCACTTTTTAATCGTTTGATATTCTATATCACTCAATTTTTTTCGTTTTGGCATTGTCTTATCCTTTATCACTTCTCGATAAAAGCTTCCATTGTCAACCGCAGTTTTGGTTGTAGCGTATTTTGTCCAAGCCGAGGGCTTTCCATGATGACAGAAAACTCCTCCACAAGATTTGTCCATTATGGGTTTGATGTCTTTGTCAAAAGTGATTGTTTCTTTTTGGAAAAGATAATCGGCAAAAGCAGATTTTTGATTTCCGTCACCAAAAACGAAAAAAGAGCAAAAAATCAAACAGAATGTCGGGATACCAAAAAGTTTTAGGATCATAATCCAATTATTTTAACTTCAGTTCTTCTGTTTAGCGCTTTGTTCTTATCAGAGTCATTTGCAGCTCTTGGAGTTGTTGCTCCATATCCTTTGAACTTAAGTCTGGTGGTTTCAATCCCTTTCATTTTAAGGTAGTTAGCAACTGCTTTAGCTCTTTTTTCAGATAATTCTTGGTTTTTTCCTGCGTTACCATCACTATCCGTATGTCCTCCAATTTCAATAGTTAGAGTTTTGTTTTTCTTTAATAATTCAAATAATTTATCCAACTCAATACGCGATTCTGGTCGGAGATTGTATTTGTTTACATCAAAGAAAATATTCTCCAAAACAAAAGGTTTGTCACTCACTTTTATTTTATTCAAAGGAATATCTAATAATTGAGGTTTTTTAGAATCAGCAATTGAAAAATTCTGAGAATAAAAGAAATAACCTTCTCTCGCGACATTTATTGCTAATTTTTTATTGGTTGGAATGTTTACCAAGAAATTCCCGTTAACAGGATCCGAACTGGAATTGATTAACACCTTTTTAGTTTCTAAATCAATGATTTGAAAAGTAGCTCTCAATTTTTGTTTCGTCTCTTCATCATACACCACACCTTTCATGTAAGTTGTATAAATTGGTTTAACTTTTTCGGGTAATTCAAAAGAATATAAATCCAATCCACCAAATCCACTTTCTCTGTCCGAAGCGAAATAAGCTAATTCCCCATCAGGAGAGACTATGATGCTGTTTTCGTTTTTATGCGTATTAATCGGATAACCCAAATTCACTGGTTTTCCCCATTCCCCATTGGGTTGTAATCTCGAAAAATATAAATCCATTCCTCCCATACCGGTATGTCCATTTGAACCAAAATACAGCGTTTGTCCATCAGGATGAATAAATACAGATTCTTCTCTTCGAGGGGTGTTTATGGTGTTGGATAATTTTTTAGGAGTGGTCCAATATCCATTGTCTTGCAGTTTAGTTACATAAATATCTTGATTCTCAGGATTGGTTCTTCCACGGTTTTCACGAATAGCTCTGATAAAGTAAAGTGTTCTTCCGTCAGCAGAAAAGCAGGGCTGAGATTCCCAATGTTTGGTGTTTATTTTTGCTCCTAAGTTTTTTGGTTTGGACCATTTGTTTCCAATTCTTTGTGCGTAAAATAAGTCACAACTTCCTTTCCCAGTTCGGCTTGCTCCATAAGTTCCGTCCATTCCAATACAGGATGTAAAGATTAAAAAATTACCATCAGCAGATAGAGTAGGAGCTCCTTCATTAAAATAAGTATTAATAGTGGAAGTCATAGATTTAGCTTTTTGCCAATCTCCATTCGTTTTTGTACTGGTATAAAAGTTCTCTTGTTTTCCGCTTCTATTTCGAGCGTTTTTATCTTTAATCACTCTTGTAAAAAGAATAGAATTTCCATCCCCAGTGAAAGTTGGAAAGTATTCTGGGTCAGAAGTATTAATAGCTTCGCCCAAATTAACTGGATTAAAATCCACTGGATTAGCTATAGCCGATTTAGCAAAATCACAATTCTTAATCATCTGCTTACATCTAAGTTGAAAAGAAGTATTGACATTTGAGAAATTTACATATTTCTGTGCATTGGCTCTACATTTATCATATTGTCCTGCAAGAAATTGCATTCTGGCTAAATAAAAGTACTCGTGTTTGGAATATTCAGGATTTACTCTCAAAGCTTGTTCTTTGTATTCAATAGCTTTTTCGAGATTTCCTTTGGCAACTTCTATTTCACCTAATAAAAAGATTGCAGTTGCAAATTTCGGGTCTTTTTTTACTGCTTTTTGTGCATACTTTTCTGCTTCTGCGAGTTTCTCTTTGTTTCCATAACTTGTACGGAAAACTTCATATGCTTTTTTATATAAACCAATTGCTTTTTTGTTTTTTGAGTCATACATCGAGCCTTGAGCAGTTGTGCTGCAAGAGCTTAGCAGTAAAGTAAAAATCAAAAAGATGGATGAAATAAGTTTCATAAATAGTAGGTTAAAAGTTGTAGTTTAAACTAAGGTTACCCAATAGTTTTAAATTAAATTC
>JBMYYT010000228.1:0-3907 GCA_049609665.1 Flavobacteriales bacterium
GTTTTTTATAAGTTGCCGAGTTAATATCTGTGTATGACTGAGATTCATAGATCATTTTTTCTTTTATAAAATAACTCATTAAAGTTTCCTGAGAGAATCCACCTGGCAAGTTTCTCAGGTCAATAATTAAATTAGAAACCGAGTCGGATATAGTTCTTCGCATAATTTTCTTAATTGCTTTATTATATTCTCTGGTATCTCGCAAAGGATCCGATAAAATCAAATGAGTATAATTATACTTTTTACTGATTTTAAATTTTATTCTTTCGTAAGGATTTTTTCCTTTCAGTTTTTTCCTTTCTTTTCGGACAGCTTTAAAAACACTCGTTAAAGTATCTCCATTATGAATATAATCAAGCTCAAAATCCAATTCTTGTGGCTTGTATAAGAAATAATAAAAGAGAAAAGTATTTTTCAGATAGTAATCTTTGTGCGTCATATTGTTTCCATCTGAGGAAATAAATTGATACAATGAATCCTTTATTTCAGAAACTGGTTCTTTATTTATAGCTGTAATTCTATCATATTTGGAGATAGTATCAATTCCATTGATATAATCTTTCTTTGACCTTAAGGAGTTATTCAAAAAATAAACATCAAAAGGGAGCTTGTACTTTGCTTTCAAGTTATTTATAAAAAACTCTTTATGGTAAGCTATTGTATGAATACATTTTATAGTAGAGATAAATTTTGAATAGTGCGCTAATTGTTCAATTTTTGATAAAGAACGGGAGGTTAATGCATTCTCCAATTTATTAAAATTCTTATTCAAATTCGCAGAATCGTTGTAGTCATAGATTCCAGAATGACATTCAAGAATAGTGGTTTTGAAAATTTTGAAATCTTCCATTTGCTCTTCTACAGAATTCTTTTCAAAATAATTTTGAGAATATCCGAAAGAGAAAAACAGAATACAGAAAAATGAAAGAAGTAGTTTATTCATAGTCAATTATTACTAACCTAACACACCAATAATTATACCATCATTTTTAATATTAAAAAAATAGAAACAAAAAAAGTATCCTGAAAATTCAGGATACTTTTCTATCGCACAGACTTATCAAAATTCCTCTACATATACTTAGTCAAATACCTCATAAACTCAGGTTTCAGTTCATTGTATATTTTCAAAAATGTTTCCATTCTATCTCTCAATCCACAATGGTCATCAAATAATCTGTGATCACTTGCAACTGGGTTTTCCTTTACACTATTAACCAAAATTTGTTCATGTTCGTTTATGTCATGAGTCAAAATATCAATCACTTCATTTTGTCTAATAAATTGATTTTGAAAATGTTCCAATTTTTGCATTACCTCTATACCTGTATAGCGTTGAGCAATATCTTCCAAACGATTAGTATAAATTTTTAGCTCATCCTTGTAAAACGCTAATTGTTTTACCCATCTTTCATGTTCAAAATGTAATGTATCTAAATGTTCCTTATTTACTTTTATAGCTTCCATATCTATTAATTTTTTATTTGTTTTTTTTACTAATTAAAATTAGTGGAATTTATAGCTGTTTCAACTGACTTAAATCAGAAGAGTTTAAGATTATTTGATTTGGAAACAAGGTATTATTTCGTTATATTCTAAATTAAATATTTACTTATTTAGGAATTTTCTTTTCATGAGTAAATTCACTAAATTCGCGTTCAATTAATTAACCAACAAAACTTCAATACAAGCATATGGCATTTGATATAGACATGATAAAAGAAGTTTACAGCAGAATGGCAGGCAGAATAGAAGCCGCGAGAGCTGTAACCGGAAAACCTCTTACCCTTTCAGAAAAAATATTGTACAATCACCTTTGGGATGGAAATGCAACTACCGCATTTACCCGAGGAAAAGATTATGTAGATTTTGCACCGGATAGAATTGCGTTGCAGGATGCTACTGCTCAAATGGCTTTGTTGCAGTTTATGCAAGCAGGAAAACCAAAAGTGGCTGTGCCTACAACTACTCACTGTGATCACTTGATTCAAGCAAAACAAGGAGCGAAAAAAGATTTACCTTTTGCCAGAAAAAATTCTTCAGAAGTGTTTGATTTCTTAGCCTCTGTTTCTAATAAATATGGATTAGGATTCTGGAAGCCAGGAGCAGGAATTATTCATCAAGTGGTATTAGAAAACTATGCATTCCCAGGCGGAATGATGATTGGTACAGATTCTCACACAGTAAATGCTGGTGGATTGGGAATGGTAGCCATTGGAGTTGGTGGAGCTGATGCTGTTGATGTAATGGCAGGGATGGCTTGGGAGCTTAAATTCCCTAAATTAATTGGAGTTAAATTAACTGGAAAACTTTCTGGATGGTCTGCGCCAAAAGATGTAATCTTAAAAGTAGCTGGAATTCTTACTGTAAAAGGAGGAACTGGAGCAATTGTTGAATATTTTGGAGACGGTGCACTTTCTATGTCTTGTACAGGAAAAGGAACAATCTGTAACATGGGAGCTGAAATTGGAGCTACCACTTCTACTTTTGGATATGACGACTCAATGGAACGTTATTTAAGAGCTACAGGAAGAGATGGAGTGGCTGATGCAGCTAACGAAGTAAAAGAACACCTAACTGGAGATCCTGAAGTATATGCTAACCCAGAACAATATTTTGATCAAGTAATTGAAATTGATTTAAGTACATTGAAACCTCACTTAAACGGACCATTTTCACCAGATATCGCGACCGAAGCTGGAAGCGACATGACTGAGAAAGCAACTAAAAATGATTGGCCACTGGACGTAGAATGGGGACTAATTGGTTCTTGTACCAACTCTTCTTACGAAGATTTATCAAGAGCGGCTTCTATTGCTGCGCAAGCAGTAGAAAAAGGATTGGCAACTAAAGCTGAATTTGGAATTAACCCAGGTTCTGAGCAAGTTAGATTTACAGCCGAAAGAGATGGTTTATTAAAAACTTTTGAAGATTTAGACGCAACAATCTTTACAAACGCTTGTGGACCTTGTATAGGACAATGGGCAAGATACAGTGACCCTAAAAACGCACCAAAAAACTCAATCATCCACTCATTTAACAGAAACTTTGCGAAAAGAGCAGATGGAAATCCAAATACGCATGCCTTTGTTGCTTCACCAGAGTTAGTAGCAGCAGTAGCCATTGCAGGTAGATTGGATTTTAATCCAATAACGGATACATTAACAAACAAAGATGGAGAAGAAGTAAAATTTGACGAGCCAACTGGTTACGAACTACCTCCAAAAGGATTTGATGTGGAAGATGCAGGTTTTGAAGCTCCAGTTGAAGATGGAAGATCCGTAGAAGTTGTAGTTTCTCCAGAATCGGAAAGATTACAATTGCTAACTCCTTTTACACCAATAGGAAACAAAATTGATAATGCTAAATTATTAATCAAAGCCTTTGGAAAATGTACTACGGATCACATTTCTATGGCTGGACCTTGGTTGAGATACAGAGGACATTTAGATAACATTTCGAACAACTGTTTGATTGGTGCTGTAAATGCTTTTGGAAAAGCAACTGACAAAGTAAAAAACCAACTTACAGGAGAATTTGGACCTGTACCAGCAACTGCAAGAGCTTACAAAGCTGCGGGAGTTCCTTCGGTAGTGGTGGGAGATCACAATTACGGTGAAGGAAGTTCAAGAGAACATGCAGCAATGGAACCAAGACATCTTGGAGTTGTGGCAGTAATTGTAAAATCTTTTGCAAGAATCCACGAAACTAACTTGAAGAAACAAGGGATGCTTGGATTGACTTTTGCAAACGAAGCAGATTACGATTTAATTCAAGAAGATGATACGTTCAACTTTGTAGATTTAAATGAATTTGCTCCAGGAAAGCAATTAACTCTTGAGTTGACTCATGCAGATGGAAGCAAAGACACAATTATGCTTAACCATACCTACAACCAATCACAAAT
>JBMYYT010000229.1:0-3901 GCA_049609665.1 Flavobacteriales bacterium
TCTAAGACCATCTACAAATGTCATTATAGACGACGCTCGACACCATGTAAGAACGACAAAAAAGAAATATGATATTGTCATTTTTGATACATTCTTAAGTGAAGCTGTTCCAGAAGTACAAACTATTGCCACAGGACGTTTCTTTTGTTGAGCAATTCCCAGTGCAAAATAACCTGCTGAACGTTCATCTACAATGCTGTAACAACTAAAAAAAGGATTATTCGTAAACGAAATTATAAAAGGTGCATTCCTTGAACCTGGAGAAATAACAATATCAGATATTCCGTTGAGTTGACATTGCTCAACGATTTTCTGAACTGATATTTTATCACTTATTTTCATTTAGCTTTGATTGCTCATCAAATAATATATTTCTCTAATTCTCCTTTCAAGAGGAGAGATTCTCGTTTTAGTCTTCGACTCCGCTCAGACTGACTTTTGTAGTTTTTTTTAGTCACACTGAGCGGAGTCGAAGTGATTTTCATAGTTCATTTCCAACTTCGTGCTTCCTAATTCTTAGTCGCAACATGTATTGCTGCAATTCCATTCGAAACATTTTGATAAGTAGCTTCTTTAAAACCGCTTTCTTCAATGATTTTTGCAAATTTTTCTTCCGTAGGGAAAGCTTGAACAGATTCTGGTAAATAAGAGTAAGCACGGCTATCTTTCGAAACCATTTTACCAATACCCGGCATCAATTTTTTACTATAAAAGTTAAACAACTGCTTGGTTGGAAACTTCTTAGGATTAGAAAATTCCAACACTATTATTTTTCCATTTTCTTTCAAAACCCTACTTATTTCGGATAAACCTTTTGAAATATTTTCAAAATTCCTTACTCCAAAAGCTACAGTAACCACATCAAATTGCTTGTCATCAAATGGAAGATTTAATGAATCTCCATATTTCAACTCAACACTATTACTAAGCTTTTTCTTAATTACTTTTTCCTTACCCACATCCAACATTTTGTTGGAAATATCTACTCCAATAATATTGCTTCCTTCCAACTTGGATAAGGCTATTGCTAAATCGCCCGTTCCTGTTGCTACATCTAAAATCTCTGAATGCGGAATTTCTTTGACAATTTTTAGCACTTTTTTTCGCCATAATTTGTCAATTCCGAGAGAAAAAAAGTGGTTTAAAAAATCATATTTTCCCGAAATATTGTCAAACATCTCAGCCACTTGCTCCGTCTTGGGAGCTTCTTTTTCGTTGTAAGGGTTTATTTTTTCACTGCTCATTTTCAGAAATGATTGAAAGTTTAATATTTTTTGTAAATATAGGAAAAAAATAGTAATATTGATTAATTATACTAATTATTCAAATGAAATTAACTGCTAAAAAAATATTTTTAATAGATGCTATTGGGGCATCAATTTCAGCAGTGTTACTTAGATATGTGTTACCATTTTTTCAAGAGTATATTGGAATGCCAACAGATATTCTAATCAGCCTCTCAATGTTGGCAACAATTTTAATGTCCTTTTCATTTTTGAATTATTTTGACAATAAAAAAGAACTTAAACTATTTTTGATTGTTATTGCTGTCGGAAATTTTATTTATTGTCTCATATCATTATATTATATGATAGTTTATTTTACTGAATTGACTATTTTGGGACTTTCCTATTTTGCAGTAGAAAAAGTAATTGTGCTAACTTTGGCTTTTATAGAAATTAAAACTGCATTGAAATGAAATGGATTAAAGCAGCCCGACTAAGAACACTTCCTCTCTCTCTTGCAGGAATAATAATGGGTGGTGGATTGAGTTTCTACAGTTCCTTTAATTCCGTTGTTTTCTGGTTATGTATTGCTACAGCCATTGCTTTTCAGGTACTCTCAAACTTTGCGAATGATTACGGTGATTTTGCAAAAGGAACTGACAATGAAGATAGAATAGGTCCGAAAAGAACCATGCAAGCAGGCTTGATTTCTAAAAAAGAAATGAAAATCGCTTTAGTCATTACTTCTATCCTCTCTTTGGCGCTTGGTGGTTACTTATCTTATTTGGGAACTCAATTGATGGAAACGAAATTTTTCATCTTATTTTTGGTATTGGGAATTCTCTCTGTTGTAGCTGCAATTAAGTATACAGTGGGAAAAAGAGCCTATGGATATTCTGGATTAGGAGATTTGTTTGTGTTTATTTTCTTTGGATTAGTTGGCGTATTAGGTTCAAAATTTCTTATTTCAGGAAGTTTTCAAGGGTTAGATATTTTGCCTGCTTTTAGTATAGGAATGTTCTCAATGGCAGTCCTAAATCTCAACAATATGCGAGACGAACACAACGACAAAGCCAACAGTAAAAATACGTTAGTGGTAAAAATGGGATTGAAAAAAGCTAAGATTTATCATTACATTTTAATTTTGGATGGGATGGCACTGTTAGCTATCCATACTTATTTGACTTTTGAAAGTTATTGGCAATGGCTTTTTTTATTCCCTTTCCTTATATTATTTAAACACTTATTTTTCGTTAAAAAAACCACAGAGAATAAAACTTTAGACCCTGAATTAAAGAAGGTTGCACTTTCAACTTTCTTCATTTCAAATCTTTACTTCTTAGGAATCTTTTTATCATGTTAAAAGCAAGCTATACCAAATACACTCTCAATTTCACCGAAGAAAGAGGAACTTCGAGAGGTTGGTTACAAACCAAAGATTCATGGTTCATAAAAGTTTGGGACGTCAACGATCCTGAAACTATTGGCATTGGAGAATGCAGCTATTTGCCAGGATTAAATCCCGAAAATCTTGAAAACTATGAGGCTAAAGTTGCTGAAGTTTGCACACGAATTAATGAACACCAATTTTGGTTGAAGAATGGGTTAGCCGAGTTTCCATCCATTCATTTTGGACTGGAAATCGCTTTGCTTGATTTGGAAAAAAATGGAAGTAAAATCTTGTTTGAATCTCCATTTTCACTTTCAGAAAAACCCATACCGATTAATGGTTTAATTTGGATGGGGAGTTTTGAAAACATGATGCAACAATTAGATGAAAAGATTGAAGCTGGCTTCAGATGCATAAAACTTAAAATTGGAGCGATTGATTTTGAAAAAGAACTTCATATTCTGAAAAGCATTAGAGAAAAAAGTTCGAAAATTGAGCTACGAGTCGATGCAAACGGAGCCTTTGCTCCAGCAGAAGCGCTTGAAAAACTTAAACAATTAGCCGAATACGACTTGCACTCAATCGAACAACCCATCAAGCAAGGATTGCCTGCTACCATGAATCAATTGTGTAGAGAAAGTCCTCTCCCTATTGCACTTGATGAAGAATTGATTGGGAAGTTTACAAAACAATCAAAAGCGGAAACTCTTGATAACATTAATCCTCCCTACATTATTCTTAAACCCTCACTTATTGGAGGAATAAAAGGAAGTAAGGAATGGATAGAATTAGCTGAAGAGCGAGGAATAAACTGGTGGATTACTTCCGCTTTGGAATCCAATATTGGTCTCAATGCCATTTCCCAATTTGTTGCAACGACTGGGAACACAATGTTTCAAGGGTTGGGAACTGGGAAGCTATATACTAATAATATAGATTCTCCTCTGGTAGTTGAAGGGGATCAAATACACTATAAAAAAGACTTAAACTGGGGGTCAAGCAATTTAATTACTGAATAAGAATTCACCGCAAAGTCGCAAAGGACGCCAAGAAAACTTAAGAAATAAATGACATACCTCGATTTGAATACTGTTACTTTAAACGGAAAAGAATATTCCAAGAAAGAAATTCTTGATTTCAAGCTTCGTGTAGATTCTCATTTTGAAAAAGTCATTGAATTTTTACAAGAATGGTTTTCGGATTCTTCGGATATTGTGGTTCAAACCTCGGGATCTACAGGAGTTCCAAAGCAAATTTACATTCCCAAACAAAGCTTTGTAGAAAG
>JBMYYT010000230.1:0-3897 GCA_049609665.1 Flavobacteriales bacterium
GTAGTATTATCATTATTGGCTGTTTGGGTATTGAATACTGATGATAGCGCTGGAGGAGGAAAAGCAATGAGTGATTTTGCAATTGAAAACACCAACGAAATTGATAAGATTATTATCACTGAGATTAATGGAAATAAAGCGGTGGTTTCAAAAAAAAATTCAGAGTGGATACTGAATGATGAGCTAAAAGCAAGACCGGAGAATGTTGAATTGTTGCTCAAGACTTTTAAAGAAATTAAAGTCCAGAGCTCTGTATCCAAAGATTTAAAGAAAACTATAGTGGCGAACATGGCCGCAAGGCACAAAAAAGTGGAGATTTTTGTAAACGGCAGAAATAGGAAAACTTATTACATAGGTTCACCAACCAAGGATCACTATGGAACTTATATGTTGTTGGAGAAAAACGGAAAAAAATCCTCAGAACCCTATGTGACTCATATACCTGGTTTTAATGGGTTTTTAGAAAGTAGATTTTTTACTGATGTAAACGATTGGAAATATTCTGGTGTATTTGTTTATTCTCCTGAGAAAATAAAAGAGATTGAGGTTACATTTTTAAACTCACTAGAGAAATCTTACAGGATTAAACAAATGGGTAAATCAGTTTCGTTGTGGAACATGGATAACACTCCAGTTGCCGATTTTAATAAAACTCTGGTAGAAGATTATGTGCTTAATTACGAAAAAATATTTTTTAATAAAGTTGCTGAATTTAATGAGTCTCAAGTTGACTCAATATTAGCATTGAGTTCTGTTTATTCCGTTAAAGTAACCGATGAAAATGATGCTAAGAAGCAAGTTGATTTTTACATGAAACCAAAGGAAAATCCTGGGATTGATCCAGTTACAGGTTTGGAAGAAAAATGGGATGAAAATTATATTTATGGAAGCATTGTTGGAGAAAAGGAAATTCTGGTTTTTCAATACTTTGCTTTGGGTAATATTTTTTCAAATAAGTCTTATTTCATTCAAAAGTAGCCTGTTGGTATGTCGGATGATATGAGCGGATTTTCGAAAAGGGATAAACTTGAAAAAGATGAGTTCTATTATTCACCTGAGGGATACATTATTTTTACGGAGAAATATCTGCTAAAAAGAGGGTATTGCTGCAAAAATGGATGCAAGCACTGTCCTTATGGATTCGATAAAAAAGCGGGTAGGATAATAAAGAAATAGGAGCTATAATTTCTTCTTCTTTCTTAAATATATTTTTTGACCTTCTTTGGGAACTGAACCTTCGTCCAATCTATTTCTTTTGTATAATTTTTTTAGCTTGACTCCATAAAGTTGAGAAATATCTCTCATAGTTTGTCCTGCTCTAACAAAATGAAATTCCTCTTTTGATTTACATCTTTTTGGTTTGATAAAAATTCTTTCACCTGGAGTTAAGGTATGACTTTTCGATAAGTCATTATACTTTGTGATTTGCCATTTTCTTATTCCTATTTCTTTTTCAATTTTCTTGTAAGTATCTCCATTTTTAATAGTGATATAGGGAACTTGATTGGCTGTTTTAGAAATAGCATGTTTATTGGAAAATTTAATTTCCTCTATTATTGGTGAAGGTTCTTCTTTAATTGAATCAGGAAGTTGAGTTATGGGGGGTGTTGGTGTATTTGGGATCGCTTGTATGTTATCATATTGAGCCAAATCATAACGTTCAACTAAGCTAATTAATAGTTTAGGATACTTTGGATTAGTGGCGTAACCAGCCTTTTTCAAGCCTTTTGCCCAGCCCTTGTAATCAGTTATTTTTAATGAAAAAAGATTTTCATATCTTTTCTTTTTTAAAAATAAGGAGTGGTCTTTAAACGATTCACTCGCAGATTTATATTTTCTAAAACATTCATCTTTTTCATCGTCATCTTGGTAATAAGTTTCACCTTTCCAAGCACTGTGGCATTTTATTCCGAAATGATTATTAGCTAATTTGGCAAGATTACTGTTTCCACTGCCACTCTCAAGCAAACCTTGAGCAAGTGTAATACTGGCAGGTACTTGATGATCGTTCATTTCTTTAATTGCAACATCTTTCCATTTTGCAATATATTGTTCTGGAGTTTGTTTTTGCGAAAGTCCATTGAATGCTACCAATAGAAATAAAAGAGAGCCAATAAGCTTTGTTTTATTAGTCATATATTTTAATCTTATGTCTTTCTTCCAATCCATTTATTCCTTGTAATCCTCCTGTGTGTATCATCAATATCCTACTCCCAATTGGGAAATAGTCTTCCTGTATCATTTTATTTATGGCAAAAGCCATTTTGCCATTGTAAATCAAATCCCACTTTATGTGGTGGTTTTCATTGAATTCGCGGACAAAATTAATCAATTCCTCATTAATTTTTGCATATCCACCAAAATGATATTTAGTGATAAGATTAACTGATTTCATTAAATCCTGAGTTAAATCTCTGTCGTTAACTACCAAGTTTATTAAATCAGAAATATCTTTAATCAAAAATTCACCTCCTTTAAGTGCAGGAAATCCGATAATGTTGCATTTATTTTGATTAGCAATTGTAATTCCAGCAATAGTTCCACCAGTGCCAACAGGGCAACATATATAGTCATATTCATTGAAGTTTTTAATAATTTCCATACACCCGTTTACAGCATAATAATTTGATCCACCTTCAGGAATTAAATAAAAAGCCCCGTAGGTATTTCGCAGAGAATCAACCACATCTTGAGTGTGTTTGAGTTTATAAACAGTGCGATTCATGTATTGAATTTGCATTCCAAGTTGTTTGCACTGGCTGAGTGTTGAGTTTAAGGGTAGGATTTCTTCTCCTCTAATTATACCAATAGTCTTAAATCCAAACTCTTTGCCAGCTTGGGCTACAGCTAATATATGATTTGAATATGCTCCCCCGAAAGTGAGAATTGTCTTGTTGCCTTTTTGTTTGGCATTCAGTATGTTATAGTGTAGTTTTCTTAATTTGTTGCCTTGTATTACAGGATGATTTAAATCTTCTCTTTGTACAAAAAGTTTGATTTCTTTTTTTTCGTAATCAACGTTATCTATAGACTGTATGGGTACTTTTGTTTTCAATTCAGTGAGTTTATAAATCAAAAGTACAATTACTTTTTAACAGAATAAGGTTAATAATAAATAGGTTTGAAATCGGTTTAACAATTTGCGTGCTAAAAAAAAATGCTTACCTTGAAGTATTATTAACTCAAAAAAATAATTATGAAAAAGAAAATTTTATTCGTTGCAGCATTATTTGCTGGAAGTTTGGCTTTCGCTCAAGGAAGTACTACTTCAATGAAAAACAAAAGAGGTTTAGAATACTTGCCACAGGCAGGTGACTGGGCTCTACAATTTGACGCTGTTCCCCTAATCGATTTTGGATTAAATGCTGTTAAATTTAACACAAATACATCTGCAACTGCTCAGCATTTAGGTTATGTTGGTGGTTTCAACAATGTAATTGTTGGAAAAATGTATACTTCTGCAACTGAAGCTTACAGAGTAAAAGTTGGAATCAACTTCATGAGTAACAATACTGAAACAGTTCAAATGTATGGAGCTAATAACGATCAAGAATACGTTACTACTCAAAATGATAAAGTAACTAACATTGTGTTAGGATTCGGTAAAGAATGGAGAAGAGGACATAACAGACTTCAAGGATTCTACGGAGGAGAAGCTTTATTAGTGATTGGATCACCGACAACTACTACTTCTTTTGAATACAATCTTGATTTACAAACTGCAATTTCTGACGCAGGAGCAACTTCACCAAGAAGTTTAGGTGTTACTAAGTCAAGTGCATTTGGAATTGGAGCAAGAGGATTTATCGGAGTTGATTATTTCATCCTTCCTAAAATTGCTATTGGTGCAGAATTTGGATGGGGAATCGGTTTCTCAACTTCTTCTGGAGAAGTAAC
>JBMYYT010000231.1:0-3886 GCA_049609665.1 Flavobacteriales bacterium
ACATTTACTAAATCTCACCAAGCCGATTTTTCGGAGATTCCGATTTGTATAGAAGGAAATAATAAAGAAAGTTTAACCGTTCTAAAAAGTCTTGCAAAAGAGCTTTCCATTAAAGTAGTTGAACTTTCCTCGGTTCAAAGACAAAAACTCCATTTAGCTGCTGTTTTTGTTTCAAATTTTGCCAATTACATGCAAGTAATAGGGGAGGAGATTTGCGAGGAACAACAAGTAGATTTTGAATTGTTAAAACCTCTAATGAAGGAAGTATTTGAGAAAAACCAACAATCGAAAGCAATTGATAATCAAACTGGACCAGCATTGAGAGGGGATAAGTTTACTATGAACAAACACCTTGAATTATTGAAAGAGGATGCAGAGTTGAGTGAGTTGTATCGGTTAATTTCTAAAAGAATTGGAAGTCAAAAATAACTTGCTAAAACTATTTAGTATCACTTAAATATTTTCTTTCTTAATCCATTTTCCAACTTCGGGTGGAGTGTAGTTTTTCATTTGATGAAGTAAATCATCAATATCATCACTCACCAACACCATTTCACGATTTATTTCTTTTAAGAAACCTTTAGCTACCATTGTAGTTAATAAACTAATTAGCTCGTCATAGAATCCATTGATATTTAGGATTCCAATTGGTTTTTTATGAAGTCCCAATTGCCCCCAAGTCAACATTTCAAAAAGCTCTTCCAATGTGCCAAAGCCGCCTGGTAATGCTATTACACCCTCGCAGAGCTCATTCATTTTCATTTTTCGTTCGTGCATGGTATCCACAATAATCAATTGAGTGAGTCCATCATGAGCAATCTCTTTTGAACTCAAAAAATCAGGAAGTATTCCAATTACCTCTCCCTTTCCGGCAAGTGCTCCATCCGCAACAGCTCCCATTAACCCTATTTTGGCTCCGCCATATACCAAACCAATATTTGCTTTGGCCAACTTGCTCCCAAGGAGTTTAGCTTTTTTCTCAAAAATTTCATCAGTTCCCATACTGGAACCGCAGAAAATAGTTATTCTATTCATATAATTTATTTCATTTTTCTAAAGGTCAAACTCATTCTTCCTTTATTTGTATCTGACTTGGGGATAGAATGTTGCCATTCGTCTTGAATTTCATTCGTCATGTAAATAAGTGAACCAGAGGGTAAATCATAATCTTTTTTCAGTTCTTTATTTTCAATATTTCTAAATCTCAAAGTTCGAGTTTCTCCAATGGATAGAATAGCAACTCCTGTTCCTTCATAAAGAATATCAGTTTGATCAGAATGAAATCCCATTTTCGATTTTCCATCCAAGTAATAATTTATTAAACAGTTATTTGGCTCGAAATGCAAAGTCTTATCAATTAATCCAATTATAGATTTCAATTCATTTGTAAACTCTTGAAATGGGTAACTTATTTGAGAATAATTATAGGCCTGTCCAAAACTTGCAGTTTTACGAGCAGACATTCTTTCGTCCCATTCAATATTGTTTTTCAGTTCGTGAAACAATTGGGTTGGATTATCAATAAAATTCTCAATGAATATTATTCCGTTCATTTTTTTTTCAAATTGTGGTTAGCGTGTTTTTGTAAGGTTTAGTGAATAACTTGTTAAAAACAAACTAAATAGACAAGTCACAAGCAATTATTTTTACACGGTGTTCTGTGCAAGTTTTTATTCAGATATTCTTTTCTTCAAATCCATTCTTTCGTGCAATATTCTCGTAATCTCAATATAATTATTGTTTAAGGTTCTGTAGAATATTATATGTCGATTTGACTTAATTCCAAGAAGCTGATTTGATATTCCTTCATAGTTTTTTCCTAAATCTGGATTTTCTGCAATTTCTTGAAAATTCGAAATTAACCCACCGTAATATTTGTCAGCTTGTTTTTCCGACCAAACCTCAAAGGTATAATCCCAAATCTTTGATAAATCCTCAACAGCTTTGTTCGTCAGCTTATATTCAGCCATTCGAGTGCTTTTTTGCTTTTAAAGATTCAAGATGTTCCTTTGGGTCAAAGTCGTGAGCTACTCCACTGTCAATTCCTTCTTGGATTGCTTTTTTCAATGCTATCATTTTATTTTCTTCTTCTTCCAAAAGTCTTAATCCTGCACGAATAACTTCGCTAACGTTTTTAAATCTTCCTTCGCTTATGCTACTTTGGACAAATTGGTCAAAATAATTTCCGAGTGATATTGATGTGTTTTTGTTCATTTGAGTACTAATTTAAATCAAATATACCAAAAATTGGTATATTTTCCAAATTTCTCAAATTGCTTGTAACGGTTAGTATAAGAAACGTAGGGCAGGTGATAAGCACTTTCGTTTCGGTTTATTACTTAGCTAAATATAAATATTTTGCTTTTATATTTTCTACTATAAATGCTAAAATTTATATTTAGCGGACTTTGCAAATCAAAAAGGGCGTTTGAATTATCTCCAAACGCCCTATGTTTTTTTATACCTTGTTATGGGCTTTTTTATGTAGTCGTACTTTTTTTGGTCAAATATTGTTTAAGTATAAAATAAAATAATATTGACACTATTGGTGCAAATATAAAAAGTAAAACCCATAATAGAGTTGTTAAAATGTTTTTTTCATTTTTATATACTCTATATATTAAAAATGATATTAAAATAAAGTACAATACTAAAAAAACATATATTAATGATGGATTAAAAAAAGTCATAATATTAATTAAATATAATAATCTGCTGTACAAATGCAAACATGGTTATCCCATAAACAAGAAATACTAACGCCAGGCGAGTACCAACCGGGATTATTTTGTAAAATCTTCTCATGATCTCTATTACAGAAAAATTCTGCGTTATCTCTTGATTTATGCATTCCAACAGCTGTTCCAACCCATTCAGCTTCAATGTCCGAATGAGTGTAATTGAATGAAGATATATTTGCTTTAATAAAGTTATCAAAGATTGTCATCATTACAGGTATTTCTTTTAAGTAAACTTCAGAAATAGCATTTAAATCAAAATCAAAAGTTTCCCCCTTTTCTTTTAAGTACAATTTGTCAATATCTTTGTTCCAAATAATTGAATTTCCCGTAGAGTTAGATAATAGTGTATAATTATTACCTTGAGATGACATTGTATAAGTCAAATTATTCAGAGCATAAGAATTTCCATTTATAAACGTATTATTTATACTCTGGACATTAATATCTAATGATAATTCAGTTCGAGGTTGAACGATTATTTTTTTTATACCTAATTGTCTTAGGTTTTGAGTATTAGTCTCAACAGTTTCTTTTTTACTTGTGGCATATTCAAAGAAATTATTAGGGGTTTCATTAGTTGTATTTTCGTTTAAATCTTTCTTGCAAGACCAAAGTGCAATTCCAAGAATTGCTGTTAATAATGAGAATTTTAAAATTTTCGTTTTCATAATTTGTTGTTTTTGTGTCCACCAACAGGTGAACGATTTAATAAATTGTTACAAAACACCTGCTACAAACTCTTAAAACAGAACTATTGTTTTCCTTTTTATTTTCTCATCCAAGTAAGGAAAGCACTCGAATATGATTCATACTAGACCGTTTTTGATAGCTGTTTTAATTGCCCATAACGTTTAGTATATGGCAAGTAGGGCAGTAGAATGCGATAAATTTTCAAGTTTGCACTGAGCCAAAACGTTGTATTTTGTTTTTATCTTATTCATTTTTAAAAGCCAAATCAACGATTTGGCGGTGTTGGTAAATAGCATTGAACTTTTAGTAAAGCACTAAACGCCCTATTTGCTATATACCGTGTTGTGTGGCGTTTTATTTCTTCTCGACCATTTCTTTCAATGAATTCAGTGCAACGTCCCAATTTTTGTCCGAGTGTTCATACATAGTTTGAGTGGCAAAATTGCTTTGTTCTA
>JBMYYT010000232.1:0-3884 GCA_049609665.1 Flavobacteriales bacterium
TGCAATAATCATTGCAGTTTGGATCTTTCCTGCTGCTTCTGGCTGTCTTGCGATTCCTTCCATTGCTGAACCTCCGATTCTTCCGATTCCAAGTCCAACTCCGATTACTGCAAGTCCTGCTCCGATTGCTGCTATACTTCCTCCCATTTGTTTTTTTGTTTTGCGCCCCTTTTTTGTTTTAACGAGACTGGTTAATAAATGTGTTTTTAATGATGCTCTTCAACTGACATTCCTATAAATAGACCTGTAAGCAAAGTAAATATATAAGCTTGCAAGAAAGCAACCAATACTTCCAATACAAAAATGAACAAAGTCAAAGCAAAAGCCGCAGGAGAAATTCCCCAAGCTGTTCCTGCTCCAGAACCTGCTTCTGCAATAAATATCAACGAAATTAAACTCAAGATTACAATGTGACCAGCTGTGATGTTTGCAAACAAACGGATCATCAAGGCAAAAGGTTTTGTGAAAATCCCTACGATTTCAATAGGAATCATTAACGGTTTTAATAAAACAGGCACTGGCGGATTAAAAATATGTCCCCAATAGTTTTTGTTGGCACTTATTAAAGTAACAATTAAAGAAATAACAGCCAACACCAAAGTTACCGCAATGTTTCCTGTTACGTTAAATCCTAGTGGAGTTAATCCCAAAATATTCAATACCAAAATAAAGAAGAAAATAGACAATAAAAAAGGAACGTATTTTTTGTATTTTGCTTCTCCGATGTTTGCCTTGGCAATATCGTCTCTTACGAATACAACCAGTGGTTCCATCCATCCGGTTAGTTTTCTTGGAACACCTCCGTTTTTCTTATAACTTCTTGCTACTGAAGTAAACACAAGCAATAATATTATCATGGTAAGAAAAATACCAACTACACTTTTAGTAATTGAAAAATCAAGTGGTTTTGCATTTTTTGAATGCCCTTCTTCATCATGAGTAATGTATGAACCATGAGAATCAGCAGTTTCGTTTGCGTAATAAATTTTACCGTGCGACTTTGTAAATTTAACTCCCTCTCTTTCTACGATTGTTCCTCCATCATCATTATGATGAAACTCACTATTCATGAAAGCTACCAATCCATTATCGGTCCATAAGATTATTGGTAAGGGAATAGAAACCGAATTCTCACCTTTTCCCCAGAAGTGAATTTCGTGTGCATCGGCAATGTGATGCATAATCATGGGTACTGGATTGTAAGAACCTGAGTTCTCTTTTTCAGAATGGTCTTCGGAAGTTGCTGGCGCAGAGGCGTTTGCAATCGAAAAAACGAAGCTAAACAGAAGGGTTAAAAGGGTTGTTTTTTTCAACATTATCTTAGGTTCCTTGAAATTTTATGCAAATGTAGATAAAGTTTTTTTGATAAGAAAAATATCGCGACTGTTTATTATTTATATTTACTTTTTACTGTTAAGTAATTTATACATTTGGAAGGCCAAAAACATCACATAAAGAAAATACATCCCAGCAAAATGAATTACTAAACTATTGGGTTGGTTCATGACTTTTATTAGAATCAGCATGAGGCTGGCTGCAAGTAATAATTTAATTGTAGATACCGCCAAGAATGCAAATCCTAACTTGTTTTCGTCAAATTTATTAATAGCCAACAGCAACGCAAATCCACCAAAAGCAAGTATCCCTAAAGCCCCATGAATAAAAGCCAACTGACCTAAAGAGGGGTTTGACAAAAAATAAGAGATGCCAAAATGAATAAGGAAAAGTGACGCTGATAGCAGCAAAGTTTGTAAAAAGGCTCTTCTATACATTTGATTTTTATTTATTTAATTTCATCACTTCCTTAATCACCAAATAAAGTCCTGCTGAAACTCCCAAGAGGGAAAATAAAATTGTCATCCATGGTGTTTCTGAGACTAAAAAGGTATCGAGATAATCGCCTAAAAAAACAGCTCCTACAATAACTACAGCCATTTGAATACCAATAGAAGAAAACTTGGCAAATGCGTTTATCTTAATTTTTGTACCCTCTAAATTATTCTTCTTCGCCATTTGTGTTTTTGGTTACCGTGTAGTAAATAATCCCACTCATAGCTATAAAAACAATTGTGAAAAAAGGAAAAGAAGTTCCAACATACCTGTCGCATAATATTCCTCCGAATAATGCAGCTACAAAAAGAAAGTGAAGTGGAGTTTTATCCATTTTCCAACACTCTATTTGGGATTGAAGTCTTGGGTGCTGCAGTTACTCCCATTGCAGTTTTCCCATTGTGCATTGCTCCTGCCTCCATGGAAAGTTTTTGGGTAGTGATATCACCAGTAATTTTACACGTAGATTTAAGAGAAAGCAATCCCGAAACTTGAATATTTCCATTTATTTTACCTTCAATCTCTGCGTTGTCGCAAGAAACTTCACCCTCAATTTCTCCATTGGTTCCAAGCACTAATTTACCACTTACCTTTAGCGTTCCTTTAATCATTCCATCTACTCGAATATTATTTTGTGAATCAATATCACCTACTATCTTCGTGTTTTCAACAATTTTATTAAGTTGGTCATTGGATGGAGATTGTGTTGCTCGTGCCATAAATTAGGTTTTTTGTTTTTTTTAAGAACACAAACATACGAAAATACGTTGTAATTGGGGTCTGTTAAAGAAAGTTAAAAACGATTGCTGGCATTTCACAGCTGGTTTTATTCATTAACTTTATCGCATCAAACAACAATGAAACTGAATATTAAAAATATCATAGTCCTTATTAGCTTGGCTATTATCGGATTGATAATTGTTCAAATTATTTGGATTGATAATGCGTTAGAAGTCCGTAAATCTCAGTTTGATCAAGAGGTGAAAAAATCATTGGTGGAGGTAACTCAACAAATTCCAAAGGTGGTAAGAGCTAACCAAGAAGCGGATTATTTTCAAAATCAAAGTCAACTCAATCAGGGAATTGAAGATTTTAGTGCTATAGTAAACGCTATGCTTAGCAACACTCCATTTCAACAATTTTCCGAAAAAATATCAAACCGACAAATGGATTCCCTCATCAGAAAGGAAATGCTCAAGAGAGGAATTACAACTCCATTTGTCTTTAGTGTTTTTGACGGAACTGGAAAAGCATTATATATTCAGGACAGTACAACGAAAAAATTCAATCAGCAGTTGTTAAGTGAAGGGATTAATATTCCTGTTTTTTTGGATGATTATATGTTGACTCAGCCTTTTATTAGTATAATTTTTCCAAAAAAGAATAATTTCATTTTTCGAAAAATGTGGATTATACTAAGTGTTTCCTCATTACTAATTCTTGCTGTGGTTTATGCATTTTATTACACTGTAAACACAATTCGAAAACAAAAACAACTTTCGGAAATCAAAAATGATTTCATTAATAATATGACTCACGAGCTTAAAACTCCAATCTCTACAATTCAATTGGCTTGCGAAGCTCTTAATGATCCTGACATGAATTCCCGAGAGTCTCAAAGGACTTTTGTGGATATGATAAGTGACGAAAACACAAGACTTAAAGGTTTGGTTGAAACTGTTCTTAAAACCGCTATTCTTGACAAAGGACAGGTAAAGCTTAAGAAAGAAGAAGTGAATCTTATTGAAATTATAAAACGAGTAAAGGATAATTTTTCTCTCAAAATTTCTCAATTGGGTGGTGAAATAAACATTGACAACAATGTTCATGAAATGCAATTTGAAGGTGATTCCCAGCATTTGACAAATGTTTTTCAAAATCTAATTGATAACGCAATAAAGTATACCAGAGGCATCCCAAAAATCAACATATCCCTTTATAATACTATTGATTCCTTTATTATAAAAGTAACAGACAATGGCATTGGAATAAGCAAAGAAAATTTAGACAAAATATTTGAAAAACTATACCGAGTGCCTACCGGAGACTTGCAC
>JBMYYT010000233.1:0-3867 GCA_049609665.1 Flavobacteriales bacterium
GGAAATTAGGAGTAGGAGGAATTATTATTGCAATTATATTAATAATGGTTGTATGGAAATCTTCAGTAACAATAGGATATGGTGAAGCAGGAGTTTTATATAAAACTTTTGGAGGAGGAACTGTTATAGATCAGCTTCCGCTTGATGAAGGATTTCATTTTATTGCACCTTGGAATAAAGTAGAGAAATATAATACAAAGCAACAAGAACTTTTCCAAAAAGCTATGACCGTTTTATCATCCAATGGATTAGAAATAGATTTAGATATTTCAGTTTTGTACAAACCTCAAATTGAAAAATTAGGTTTGCTCCATAAAAAGAAAGGTGTAAACTATGAAGAGACAGTAATTATACCTGAAATAAAGGCAATAACAAGGAGTGTTGTGGGTAGATATACACCAGAACAATTGTATTCAACCAAAAGAGATGCAATTCAAAGTGAAATATATGAGGAAATGAAAAAAGAATGTATTGAACAATATGTTCAAATAAACTCAGTAAAGGTTAGAAATGTTACTCTTCCAAAAACAATTAAAGAGGCTATTGAAACAAAGTTGAAACAAGAACAAGAGTTTAAAGAATATGAATTTAGGCTTCAAAAAGCTAATAAAGAAGCTGAAAGACAGCGAATTGATGCAGAAGGAAAAGCTGCAGCCAATAGAATATTGAATGCATCTTTGACTCCCAATATTTTGAAAGAAAAAGGAATTGAAGCCACACTTAAACTTGCTGAATCACCAAATTCCAAAGTAGTGATTGTAGGAGGTAAAGATGGTATGCCTATTATTTTAGGGGATAAATAAAATTTTCTAATAATCACTTCTCGATACAAATTTTATTTCCGCTAAAGCTTCAAAAAAATTCACTCGAACTGACAGAATATTGATTGTCAGTTCGAGTATTTTATTTTTTCGATAGAAAAAGTAAAATGTATCGAGAACAAAAGCACTAATCACCCTTCATTGTGATAAGGTTGACCTTTGAGGATAGTCATTCCTCTATAAATTTGTTCTAATAAAAATGTACGAATCATTTGGTGTGAGAAAGTCATATCTGAAAGGCTAAATTTCATTGGGTATTTCTTGTAAATATCTTCAGAAAACCCATAAGCACCGCCAATAATAAACACCAAATCTTTGATGCCTTGGTTCATTTTCTTTTGTAAAAATTGAGAAAATTGAACAGAAGTTTTTTGTTTTCCTTTCTCATCCATCAACCAAACTTCATCAGTTGGGTTTAGGTGTTTAAGAATCAACTCGCCTTCTTTTTGTTGAATTTGAGTAGGAGATAAATTCTTTGTTTTCTTTAATTCAGGAATAGTAATGTAATTAACTTTAATGTAGTGTTTTAATCTATTCAAATATTCAGCTTCCGCCTCATTAAAATACGACTTGTCTGTTTTGCCAACTACAATTAGTTTAATATTCATTTCTTTTATTTGTCATTCCTGGCGACTAGTTCCGAAATAATCGGAAAGGCAGGAATCTATTATTAGTTTGTAATTCTCGTTTTAAGATTCCTGCCTCCGCAGGAATGACATTTATTGAGAGAGGTTTTTGTTCAGAAATCTGTCAGATTGAGTGATCCCGATGGTTCGGGATTGTATCGAAATCAAGATTTCGGTGTAGAAAAAGCTTCTTTAATCTCCTCAGTAATTCTTGCAGGTCTATGAGTCGCTAAATCCAACACAACAAAGGTTACTTCTGCACTTGCCACTAATTCTCCAGTGCTTTTTTTAGTCATAATTTGATCAATAGTCATGCTGGAGTTTCCCATACGTTTTATCTTCTGAGTAAAAGTCAAAATATCCCCATTGTGAGAAGGACGCTTATAAGAAATGTTGATATTGACTACGGCAAATCCCCAGTTGTTTCTGGTTAGAGTTTGTTGAAAATGAGTCGCATCAATGTACCTCCATCTTGCCTCTTCCATGAGCTCCAAGTATCGGGCATTGTTCATGTGTCCAAACACATCAATGTGATACCCTCTTATATTTATATCTGTCGAAAAATCCATTTTTTCACTTTTTTATTAAACGATTTTCAAAGTTAAAAATTTTCACTGTCATTCCTGCGCAGGCAGGAATCTTATTCATCAGCTTTTGTTCTCACCTATTAAGTGTTTGTTTTTCGGGTTTGTCATTCCCACGAAGGCGGGAATCTTAAAACGAGCATTTTACAATTTTTATAAATGAATATCCAATGAATAAGATCCCTCCCGATTTATCGGGAAGGATGACAATGAATAGGATAAAAGGGGTGTGTTATTTATCTTTGTTGAAGTTAACACACTCTTTATGTCAAAAATTTACGATTTCGCAGTAATAGGAGGAGGAATAGTTGGGCTTTCCACAGCCTACAAACTCACACTTAAATTTCCACAAGCCACTGTGTTACTTATCGAAAAGGAAAATGAACTCTCAGCTCATCAAACAGGAAATAATTCGGGTGTAATTCATTCTGGATTATATTACACGCCTGGTTCTTTGAAAGCAGAAAATTGCCGAGAAGGAAGGCATGAATTGGTGGCATTTGCCAAAAAATATAACGTTCCTCATGATGTGTGTGGAAAAGTGATTGTGGCTACCGATGAAAAGGAATTGCCTTTCATGAACAAGATTTATGAAAATGGGATTGCCAACCAAACTGAGGGAATAAGTAAAGTAACTGCAGACGAGATAAAACAAATTGAACCGTTTGTTGAATCCATTGGAGGGATTCATGTGGCATGTACAGGAATTATTGACTACCCAGCAGTAGTTTTCAAATTAGCTGACTTAATCAAGCAACACACCGTTCCTGCTGAAATCAAATTAGGAGAAGAAGTAAAAGGAATTGAAAAAGGAGAAATCTCTAAACTGATTACCAACAAAGGAAGCTACCAAGCCAAAAAACTCATATTTTGTGGAGGACTGCAAGCAGATAGATTAGCCAAAAAAGATGGAATAGATTTAAAAGAAAAAGTAGTTCCTTTTCGTGGGGATTACTACGAATTGACAGAACAAGCCAAGTATAAAGTGAAGCACTTGATTTACCCGGTTCCCAACCCAGATTTTCCTTTTTTGGGTGTTCATTTTACTCGAATGACCAACGGAGAAATTGAATGTGGCCCTAATGCAGTATTTTCTTTTAAAAGAGAAGGCTATAGCCGAACTGCTTTTAGTTTAAAGGACACGGCAGATGCATTGAGCTACAAAGGAACTTGGAAACTCCTTACCGAAAACACCAAATACGCTTGGATGGAATATCGAAGAGCTTTTTCTAAAAAACTGTTTTTAGAAACTCTCCAAAGAATGATTCCTTCTCTTGAAATGGATGATTTACGAAAAGCAAGAAGTGGGGTGAGAGCACAATTATTAGGAGTAAATGGCGAAACCCGTGATGATTTTAGAATTGAATACAGTGGTAATAGTATTCATGTGTTAAATGCTCCCTCGCCAGCTGCTACAGCTGGACTGGCTATTGGACAGAAGATTGTGGATAAGGTTGGGGAGTAACTTTTTTATATACGTTGTTGTGTGCCGTTTTTTTTAAGTCACTTGTTTATTTAGGTTAAAATGAGTTAATTTGTGTAAAAATAAGTATTATGCTTCAGTCAAATTTTCTAACAGTCGAACAGGTTGCTGATAATCTTCAAGTTACAAGACAAACTGTTTCAAAGTATATTAGGTCAAATGAACTTAATGCTGTTAAAATAAATAAAAGTTACAGAATTACTATTGATGACTTTGAATCTTTTCTCAATAAAAACTCTACTGCAGAAGAGCCGCAAGTAGCTTATTTAAAACGAACTAAAAATTGTTTTCTCGAATATTCCGATAAGTCAGATGAATTTGAAATAGTATATGGTATTGAAAACGGAAAATTC
>JBMYYT010000234.1:0-3850 GCA_049609665.1 Flavobacteriales bacterium
AGATATACCCAAATCCATCAAACAGTTATTTTATAATTGAAAGCGAAAAAACTGGTGAATACTCGGTTATTTCATTGGATGGAAAAATATTATTCAAAAAAACTTTGGTTGCAAAAAGGCTTAATAATGTTAATGTTTTAAATTTAAAATCTGGAGTGTATTTTGTTCAAATTAAATTAAATACAGGAGAAATAATTTCCAAAAGAATTATAAAAAATTAAGCTTACATAAACCCTAAATCAAGCTGAGCCTCTTCGCTCATCATGTCTTTGGTCCAGGTTGGGTCAAAAACCACTTGAACTTTAGCCGTTTTTACAGCTTCAATTCCTGCAATTTTTTCTTCTACTTCAACTGGCAAAGTCTCTGCCACTGGACAAGATGGGGATGTTAATGTCATGTCCACTTCAACATTAAAATCTTTATCAATTCGAACATCATAAATTAATCCTAACTCATAAATGTCAACAGGGATTTCAGGGTCAAAAATAGTTTTGATGGTCGCAATTATTATGTCTTCTAATTTACTTTTCTTCATTACTTTTACGAAGTTTGTTGCATCAATAATGCATATATTTTCATTTGTTTCACCATGCTTACCAATCCATTGGAGCGTGTTGGTGACAAATGTTCTTTTAATCCTATTTCATCAATAAAGCTAAGCTTTGCATCAACAATTTCCTTAGGATCTTGGTTATTCAATACTCTAATCAATAGAGCTATTATTCCTTTTGTAATAATTGCATCACTATCCGCAGAATATGAAATTACCCCACTTTCATTATCAGCATACAACCAAACTCTTGATTGACATCCCTTAATTATATTTTCGTCTGTTTTATGAGAATCAGAAATGATAGGTAGTTCTTTTCCAAGCTCAATTAAGTGCTCATACTTCTCCATCCAGTCATCAAACATGGAAAATTCTTCTATAATTTCGTTCTCAACTTCAGAAATTCTCATTCCTTATTTATTTTGATTCAAAATTAGGTAAATTTGACTTGTCGTGCAATCAATACCAGCAAAAGGATTTAATACTCCAATATTTCCTTTACATTATCTTTAATTTTATGACAAAGTTCATCGGTTGGCAGATCATTCTCGTCAATCCCAAATGGATCTTCAATTTCTTCGGCCAATATTTCCATGCTGACCAAAACATAAAATATAAAAACAGCGATCAAAGCTGAGAAATAACCAAAACTACCCACAAAAGAAAGAGGAATCGTACTCACAAAAACAAAAATAAATTTCTTTAAAAACGAGCTGTAAGAATAAGGAATGGGAGTATTTTTAATTCTTTCACAGGCTCCCGTTATGTCAGAAAAGGTCTTTAAATTAACGTCAATGGATAAGAACTCTTCTTCAGAAAGTTCCTTGTTTTTCTTCATTTCATTGAGCTTCCAATACATTTTTTGAGCGATATAACTTGTCTTATGTCCTTTCTTGTTTATTTCTTCTAATTCCTCTTCAGTCAATTCCAATTCTTCAACTTTTACTCCTAATCGCAAATGTTCTTTCATAGCAAAAGCATAATTCGGAATCATTCTTGAGAAGAAATCTTGGTAGGATTTATCAGCAGTCATGGTGTCGATTTTAATGGCTAAGTTTCTACAATTATTAATCAGTTCACCCCATTTTTTTCTTCCTTCCCACCACCTTTCATAGGCAGAATTAGTTCGAAAAACTAACAATAAAGAAAGGACAAATCCAATAAGTGCGAAGACATCTCCAAGCTTACCCAGCATATCCAAAGTCTCCTTATCTGTAATATAGTTTAACTCCAAATAAGCTAATCCAAGGGTGAATAATCCCATGTAAATCAACTCCTTCCACATTACAATAATCGTATCGCTTTTGTGAAAAGTAAATATGTGCTTAAACCAAAACTTGGGTTCGTATTTTATCATGATTCAAATTTAAAAATAGTTTCCTCTGCAATAAACCAATTATTTCAATAAAAATAAAAAAAAGTTCATTTTGTTATGCAAGCATAACAAATTTTTCTTATATTCGTTCATATGAAAATGAAACCAGAAGATACTATTGACTTTAATATAAGGTCTACTTGGCATAAAATTGCCAGGATGTATAACGTTCAAGCAGCTGAGCACGGGGTAAGTATGGCAACTGGAATGGTTTTACTGAATATTGATTTAAAAGAAGGAACTCCTTCTACCAGTCTTGGTCCAAAAATGGGAATGGAGTCAAGAAGTTTGACAAGAACCCTGAAAAATCTTGAAGACCAAAAAGTAATATACCGTCAAGCTGACAAACATGATAAAAGAAAAGTTAGAATTTTTTTAACTGAATTAGGAATTGAAAAAAGAGAAATCTCAAAAGAAAAAGTGATTCAATTTAACACTCACTTGAGGAACAACTTAAAGGAAAAAGATTTAACTATTTTCTTTAAAATAATGGGAGAGATAAACGAATTAATAGACGAAAACAACATTTTTTTAGCCCAAAACGGGCAATAATTTTATTAAAACCAATTTAATAATGAAAAGAAACATTAAAAGAGTAGCAGTAATTGGATCGGGAGTAATGGGCTCAAGAATTGCATGTCATTTTGCCAATGTAGGATTGGATGTTTTGTTATTGGACATTGTGCCAAACGAAGCCAAAGATTCTGATAATAAAATGGCTCGTAACAAGATTGTAAATGACGCCTTAAAATTTGCCTTGAAATCAAATCCTTCTCCTATTTATAGTAAATCATACGCAAGTAGAATTACTACAGGGAACTTGGACGATGATTTACATTTAGTCTCCAAAGCCGATTGGATTATTGAAGTGGTTGTGGAACGATTGGACATCAAACACCAAGTTTTTGCCAACATAGAAAAGCACAGAAAGCCAGGAACTCTTATTTCTTCCAATACATCGGGAATTCCTATTCACATGATGTTGGAAGGAAGAAGCGAAGATTTTCAAAAACACTTTTTGGGAACACACTTTTTTAACCCGCCAAGATATTTAAAGTTATTTGAAGTAATCCCTACTCCAAAAACTGACCCTTCCGTGGTTGATTTCTTGATGGATTATGGGTCAAAAATATTAGGAAAAACTACTGTATTGGCAAAAGATACTCCCGCATTTATAGCAAATAGAGTGGGTGTGTTTTCTATTCAGGCATTATTTCACACAGTTGAGGAAATGGGACTAACAGTAGGTGAAGTAGATAAGCTGACTGGCCCAGTAATGGGTAGGCCTAAGTCTGCAACTTTTCGTACTTGCGATGTTGTGGGTCTTGATACCCTTGTGCATGTTGCAAACGGAGTGAAAGACAATTGTCCGAATGATGAAAAAAGAGATTTATTCGAAATACCTGATTACATTACCAAAATGGTCGAAAACGGCTGGCTCGGGAGTAAATCGAAACAAGGTTTTTACAAAAAAGTGAAAAATGCAGATGGCAAAAGCGAAATTCTTGAATTGAACCTCGAAACGCTTGAATATCAACCTAAAACGAGAGCAAAGTTCCCCACTTTGGAAATGACAAAATCTGTTGATAATTTGAAAGACAGAACCAAAATGTTGTATAACGGAATGGATAAAGCGGGTGAGTTTTACAAAAAATCATTCAACGGATTGTTCCAATACGTGTCCAATCGTATTCCGGAAATATCAGATGAATTATACCGAATTGATGATGGGCTAAAAGCCGGATTTGGTTGGGAATTGGGTCCATTTGAAACTTGGGATGCTGTAGGGTTAAAATCGGCAATTAAGCACATGGAAAAAGCAGAATTGAAACCTGCTCAGTGGATTTATGATATGATTGATGCTGGAAACGAATCTTTTTATAAGGTAGAAAATGGAACTAGATTGTATTATGACATTCCGAGCA
>JBMYYT010000235.1:0-3847 GCA_049609665.1 Flavobacteriales bacterium
TGTATAGATTCTACAGTAACTTTTACTTCGTTTTCTGCTCCTGCGTGAATAAAAGCCTCTAAAATAGATTTGTAAGAATCTTGAAGCTCAACGTATTTACCTATTAAACCAATTGTTATCTCGTGTTTAGGATTAGATTGGTTATCCAAAAACTGATTCCATTTAGTAAGCTCAGGAAATTCTTTAGTCTCTATTCCCAATTTTTCTATCACAACTTTATCCAGTCCTTCTTCTTGCATTAAAAGAGGAACTTGGTAAATACTTTTAGCATCAATAGATTGTATCACAGAATCATTAGAAACGTTACAGAATCTAGCGATTTTTGATCTTATGTCACCATCCAATTCATGTTCAGTTCTACACACCAAAATATCTGGCTGAACTCCTAATTCTTGTAATTTTTTAACTGAATGTTGAGTTGGTTTTGTTTTTAATTCTCCGGCTGCAGCCAAATAAGGAACTAGTGTTAAGTGAATTACCAAGCAATCTTCTGGCATTTCCCATTTCATTTGTCTTACTGCTTCTGCAAATGGAAGAGACTCAATATCTCCAATAGTTCCACCTATTTCGGTAATTACAACATCATAATCATTCTTATCACCCAAAAGCTTTACACTTTCGATAATTTCATTGGTAATGTGAGGAATTACTTGAACAGTTTTACCCAAATAAACTCCTTGCCTTTCTTTATTAATTACAGATTGATAAATTCTTCCTGTAGTAATATTATTGGCTTGAGAAGTAGAAATATCAAGAAAACGCTCGTAATGTCCCAAATCCAAATCTGTTTCGGCCCCATCATTGGTAACAAAACATTCTCCATGTTCATAAGGATTCAGAGTTCCTGGATCTATGTTTATGTAAGGGTCTAATTTCTGGATAGTAACTTTTAAATCTCTGGCTTGCAATAATTTTGCAAGAGAAGCTGAAACGATTCCTTTTCCTAGAGAAGAAGTAACTCCGCCAGTCACAAATATGTACTTTGTTTTATTCATTTATTAATTTGAATGGATTTGGTAACTGGGAAACGAAGTTAAAATATTTTATCGAGGGGATGAAATAATCTCGTCAATAAATATATATATTTGAAAAAAAATTATCCATGAAAGTAACAGACCAACAAATTCAAGATTTTATTAAATTATGTATCCAAGAAGACATTAAAGACGGAGATCACTCTGCAATGGCTTGTATTCCAGATACAGTTACAGGAAAAGCAAGACTTTTGGTAAAAGAAGAGGGGATTTTGGCTGGTGTAGAGTTGGCAGAAAAAATATTATCACAACAAAAATGAAATTCATTTTTCCACATTTATATATCTCAATAACTTTAACGAATTCTTAATTTAACCTGAAGTTTCATCAGTGTGCCACCAAACCAACAAATAACTAAAAACTATCTCAAGTCCAAGGTGGGAAAAAAGCAATAGGTATAATTGAAGCATCTCGGAAAACCTTTGAAACTTCTTGAATTTTTGGCTTGGTTTATCCTGAGCGGAGTCGAAGGGTTTTGTTTCAAGATAAAATGAACGAAAGCAATTTATAGCTCAACAGCACATTGTGAAACTAATGAAAAAGATTCCTCTCGAAAATGTCGGGACGAGAATGACAATGAGATTTGAATTGAATTGAATAAAAAAAATTCAACCTGTTATTTCACAGTCTATTACATTTTTATTATTTTTAATAAAACAACAATTATGAAAACAAAAATTTTATCAATCAGTCTATTAGCTCTACTTATTTTATCTTGTAACAAAGAGCCTGATTCAACTACTACCACTCCAACATCTCCGCCTTCTTCTACAAGTTCTCCCGCAGAATTTACTATTGGTGGAACAAAACATTCTTTCGCAAGTTCTGGTCTATATGGCTTTTATGATACTAACAATGATGATGTAAATGTAAAAACAACTCCTGGACTTGATCCTTTAAATATTGGAGGCTTCTCTTTAATGGATCTTGATAAAGATGCTGTTGCAGGCGATACTCAATCTATGATTGAATTTAGTGGCGCAACTTTTTATTTTGTCGAAAGTGTCTCAGCTCAATATACCTCAGAAAGCGGAACCATAACTTTTACTTCTCATGACAAAACAGCCAAAAGAATTAAAGGGACTTTCAGTTGTGTCGTTAAGAATGCTTTTAATACTTCTCAAAAGAAAAATGTGACAGGTAGTTTTGATTTTTCCTATACTACTAATTTGCCTTAAAAAATTATAAAAGAAAATATAAACCCTCTTTTACAATATTTGTGAAAGAGGGTTTTCTTTTTTAAATCAATACGAAAGATGTTTTATCAAAAGTTCATCATTTAATCGTAAATTTGCCGAAGAATAAAGAGATATGTCAAATATAGTAGCGATAGTAGGAAGACCAAACGTAGGGAAATCAACCTTATTCAATCGATTAACGGGTGAGCGAAAAGCCATTGTAGAGGAATCGAGTGGAGTAACCAGAGATAGACACTACGGAAAATCGGAGTGGAACGGGGTTGAGTTTTCTGTAATTGATACAGGAGGTTATGTGCAAGGTTCGGATGATATATTTGAAGGAGAAATCCGTAAACAAGTACATTTAGCAATAGAGGAAGCGGACTCTATTCTATTTGTTGTAGATACACAAGTAGGAATTACCGATTTGGATGAACGTGTTGCACGAATGCTTCGTAAAATTGACAAGAAAGTTTATTTAATTGCCAACAAAGTTGACTCCCCCATACATCAAACCATGTCCGCAGAGTTTTATGGATTAGGATTGGGAGAAGTTTACAATCTATCTTCGATAAACGGAAGTGGAACTGGAGAAATACTGGATGTATTAACCTCTGAATTCAAAGAAAAACCTGAATTGGAAGATACTTCTGGCATCCCGAAATTTGCGATTGTTGGAAAACCCAATGTTGGGAAATCTTCTTTGATTAATGCCTTAATTGGGCAAGAAAGAAACATTGTAACTGATATTTCTGGGACTACACGTGATACTTTGAATACACGTTACAAATCCTATGGGTTTGATTTCTTTTTGGTAGATACTGCTGGACTTCGAAAACAAGCTAAAATCCAGGAAGACATTGAGTTTTATTCCACCTTACGTTCAGTAAGAGCGATTGAAGAAAGTGATGTCTGTATTTTTATGATTGATGCCATTGAAGGAATTGGTCAACAAGACTTGAATGTTTTTCAAATAATAAAAAAGAACAAAAAAGGAGTAGTTGTACTTATCAATAAATGGGATTTGGTGGAAGGAAAAGAAACCAATACTACCAAAGAAATGGAGGACAGGGTAAGAAGAAGATTGGCTCCATTTAATGATGTTCCAGTAATTTTTACCTCAACCGTAACTAAACAAAGATTACACAAAGCTTTAGAGAAAGCAATTGATGTGTATCAAAACCGAACTCAAAAAATACCTACCTCAGAGTTGAACGAAAAGTTACTTCCTATTATAGAACGAACTCCACCGCCAGCTTACAAAGGAAAATACATTAAAATTAAGTTCGTAACGCAGTTGCCTACTTACACTCCAAGTTTTGCAATTTTCTGTAATCTACCTCAATATATAAGAGAAGATTATAAACGTTTCGTTGAAAATCAATTGCGTAAGCTGTATAAGTTTGAAGGAGTCCCGATGAATATATTCTTTAGGAAGAAGAATTAATTCTCGATACAATTTCAATATTTTTTTACCAAAATATGTTGAAACCAATCGAACTGTCATTTATTCTTATGTTGAAATACAAACCTTGTCATTTCGAGTGATTTTTATCGAATGATAGTGAGATGAAAATTGTATCGAGAAAGACAAATCGAAAATAAAACCATCTCTTATACTCCCAAAAAAGCTTT
>JBMYYT010000236.1:0-3807 GCA_049609665.1 Flavobacteriales bacterium
TTCTGGTTCAAAAAACTACAAAGCGGAAGATATTGGAACACTTCGAATGTTTAACCTTGCTTCTCAAGAGGTTTGGAAATGGTTTTTATACAGAAAATCGGTTACTGAAAAAGCAAAGCCAAATTCAAGTCATATATTACTAAAAGAAATTGAAGATAGTTTAGAAAATAATTTTGCTTTGATTTCGCAGAATGTTGATAGTCTTCATAGAAAATCTGGAAATTCAGAAGAAAGAACCTTTTTGATTCACGGAGACTTTGACTTTGTGAGATGCGGAGATGAATGTTCAAAAGAATTATATCCATTTCCGAAAGAAATTGAACTTACTGACAGAAATAAGGACATTATAACAGAAAGTGAATGGAAAGCCTTAAGATGTCCTAAATGCGGGGAAGATTTAAGACCTCACGTCTTATGGTTTGACGAATATTATGATGAAAAGTACTTTAAAAGAGATAGTGTCCTGAAAATCTCAAAACGCACGGGAATTCTATTTGTAATTGGAACATCTGGAGCAACTATGTTACCTCAAATGATAGCTCGTAATGTCTTAGCAAAAAGCGGAATGATAGTAGAAGTTAATATAGAGGATAGTTATTTTAGTGAACTTCTTAAAAACAAGAAAAAAGGAATTGTAATTAATCAGAAAAGCAGTCCCTTTTTAGCTAAATTAAATGAAGAAATAAAAAAACTGATTGCAACAAACTAAAAAAAATAAGGGTTAGTTGCCAAACTTAACATTGGTGCATTTTAACTCCTTATTGTTCTTAAGCAAACACCAATAAGCAATTTGAAAGAAACAGAAAAAATATTATTAATTCTTGATTTAGATGAAACTCTAATTCACGCAACACAAACAAAGTTAGATATTGAATTTGACTTTAAATATGCAGATTATTTTGTTTACAAAAGACCCTATCTAATTGAATTTTTAACAGAAATGAACAAACATTTTAGACTTGCTGTTTGGTCATCCGCTGATGATAAATACGTTACTGATATTGTTGCTTTAATAAAACCAACTGAAATAGAATTTGAATTTATTTGGGCTCGCAGTCGCTGCACAATGAAACGTGATTATCAGTTAGATTGTTATGTTCAAGAAAAAAGATTGAAAAAAATAAAAAAGAAAGGTTTTCGACTTGAAAAATCTTTAATTGTTGATGATTCACCTGAAAAAACAAGAGATAACTTTGGGAATGCTATTTATGTGAAACCTTTTGAAGGAGACACTAAAGACTGTGAATTAAATCTACTATCTGAATTTTTAATCTCAATAGAAGATTCTGAAAATGTAAGAGCAATTGAGAAACGTGGTTGGAGAAATAAAAAAGGGACATAACAATGTATTAAAAACAAAGGATGTTTAAACTAAATCGAAAGATCCCTGAGTTTTAACAAAGCTCGCTAAGTAATAAACCGATAAGCTATTGGTTATTCCCTACCCTTCGTTTCTTATACAAAACCGTTGAATCAATCCAAAAACTCCTTCTTACAAAAGACCTACTTAGAAATATCTTAGCAAAACTTCACTTCCTAAAATCTTTTTGTTTAATTTTATAGCTCAAAAGTTAAACAAAATGAAAAACTACTTAGTAATTGGTGGTTCCTCCGGAATTGGGAAGGCACTTACCGAACAACTTGCACACCAAGGTAATGTTCATGCTACCTACAATAAAAACGAGACAGAAAGTAACCTCCCAACAGTAAACTACTACCATTTGGATGTAACCGAAGAGGAATTGGAACTCGATTACCTACCTGATGAAATTCATGGCGTAGCCTATTGCCCTGGAAGTATCAATTTAATGCCATTCAAAAGAATAAAACCTTCGCAGTTTGCTGAAGATTTTGAACTTCAGGTAAATGGAGCAGTAAAAGTGATACAAAAAGTATTACCTAATTTAAAAAAAGCAGAAAACTCAGCAATACTCCTTTTCTCAACAGTAGCGGTTCAAAACGGATTTAATTTCCATGCCCAAGTAGCAGCTTCCAAGGGAGCTATTGAAGGTTTAACGCGATCTTTGGCCTCAGAATTTGCACCTTCCATCCGAGTAAATGCAATTGCACCTTCATTAACCGATACGCCACTCGCAAGCAAACTACTGAGCAGCGAAGAAAAGAAAGAAGCAAATGCACAAAGACACCCCTTAAAATCAATTGGTGATCCAGAAAGGATCGCATTATTAGGAACATTTTTGTTGACAGAAAAATCAAATTGGATTACAGGACAAATTATTCATGCAGATGGTGGAATGTCATCTATAAGAGGATAACAGCAAACAAATTAAACTACAAACATGGAAGAAATAGCAACTAATATCAAAGAGGCAATTATTACAAGCTACATGCATTACGTGCTTGAGAATGGAAAAAAGCCACACAACGTATTCAAATTTGCGAAAGAAAATAACATGAGCGAAAGTGACTTCTATGCTCATTTTCCTTCTTTCGAAGAACTGGAAAAAGAAATATTTTGTGAGTTTTTAACTCAGTCACTTGGACTTTTGGAAAAAAACGAGGAATACCAAACTTTTGATGCACAAAACAAACTACTCAGTTTTTATTACACCTTTTTTGAGATTCTTACCAAGAACAGAAGTTACGCAATTCATGCTATCAAATCTGACAAAATGAAAGGGTTTGGCGTAACCAAAAGACTTGGAAAACATTTCAAACAGTTTATCCACTCGATTGAAATTGAAACTATGACAATTCCAGAAGACAGGCTAAATTCTTTCAAGGATAAAAGCATCGCAGAAGCGTATTGGGGACAGTTCGCCTTCATCATGGGATACTGGGAGAGAGATACCTCTCCAAACTTCGAAAAAACGGATATACTGATTGAAAAATTAGTGAACACCGCCTTTCAACTACAAGACATCAAACCGTTGGAAAGTGTATTGGATTTAGGTAAGTTTTTATTCAAAGAATTAAGAAAATAAGGTAACATGGAAACCATTGATAGCATTCCCATATCAAAAATAAAACGAGCAAGTAAGCTTGTTGGCACTGGCGCAAAAGTTGGAGTAAACTATCTCAAATACTACGGAAACAAACTTGTGAAAACCGAGGAAGATGCCCGTGAACAACTTAACAAAGATAATGCTGAAGATATCTACAACAGCTTGAAGCAACTTAAAGGAAGCGCTTTGAAAGTTGCCCAAATGTTGAGTATGGAAAAATCAATTATGCCTCAAGCCTATGTTGAAAAATTTTCTTTGTCACAGTTCTCTGTTCCACCGTTATCGCCCCCACTGGTAAATAAAACTTTCAAAAACTATTTTGGCAAAACACCCAATGAAGTCTTTGATGAGTTTAACACGCAGTCCACCAATGCTGCGAGTATTGGACAAGTTCATAAAGCAAAAAAAGATGGACAAGAATTAGCTGTAAAAATTCAATACCCTGGAGTCTCGGAAAGTATCAGTTCAGATTTGAAATTGGTAAAGCCTGTTGCGCTAAGAATCTTGAATATTTCAGCAAAAGATTCAGATAAATATTTTCAAGAAGTAGAAGATAAATTGATGGAAGAGACCAACTATTTGTTGGAGCTTGCACAAAGCAAAGAAATATCTGAAGCCTGCAAAAACATTCCTAACTTATTGTTTCCAAAGTATTACGAAAATTATTCTTCGGGTCGAATAATCACTATGGATTGGATGACAGGCGTTCACTTGTCGGAATACACACCCACGGAAGAAAGCGGAAAAAAGATAGGGCAGGCACTTTGGGATTTTTACATGTACCAAATGCATGTATTGAAAAAAGTACATGCCGACCCTCATCCTGGAAATTTTTTAGTCT
>JBMYYT010000237.1:0-3806 GCA_049609665.1 Flavobacteriales bacterium
AATTTTACTGACATAAGCAAACAAATTGATTGTTTGGAATTAAGAAAAAGAAATTTCGAACTTCTGCAAAATATTGACAGTGCTTATAGTGTGGCAATTCGGCTTATGAATTTTAAAGAGACTCTGAAAAAGCAAAATGACAAAAAGTTAGAGAAAGAAATTTTAGCCAGGTTTTCAGTTGAATCCTCGGAAAGAGAATTGAAATTAATCCAGCAAGAGAATGAACTATTGGAATTGAAATCCAATAAAGAAAAGCAACAAAAATATTTTGGTTTTGGTCTTTTTGGTTTAGCGCTTATTTCTTTGATTTTGATAATAAGTAGGCATAGAAAGTACAAAAAGCAAAAAGAAGAATCTACCCGATTAAAACTGGAATCGGCTCAAGCTACAATAGACCACAGCAAAGAAATTCTGCAGAACCAAAGCAAATTAATTCTGGATAAGAACCGAGCTATCAATGAACTTAGGGATAACATAGAATCTTATTTTGGTAAAGAGGCATTGAACGATGAAAAAATGCAACATTTTCTCGAATCTAAGATTTTAACCAAAGAAGATTGGGATAATTTTAAGAGCTCCTTTTCGGTGGTTTATCCGGAATTTATTTCTCAAGCCAAAGCAAAATTTGATAAACTAACCGAATCAGAATTAAGGTTACTGTGTTTATCAAAATTGGGATTGGATAAAACCGAAATTGCCAAAATGTTAGGGGTATTACCCAAAAGTGTTCAACGAACTATTTATCGTTTTACTACTAAATTTAATATTCCAGCCGAATCAGATCTACAAAAAATAGTTTTTTAAACTACTGTAAATTAATTTATTGTAATTTGTCACACCTTTTGTCGCTCTTTTCTTAGCGACAAATTATTCCTTGTATTATAGTTTTGAATTGAACAAAGAATCAATTCATGAGCAAAGCAGCTTTTCTAAAAAAAGTGAATAGAAATTTAAAGCAAGAGAAATCTCTTTCTTTAAAGCTATTGCTAAATGTTAAAAAGTTGGATAAAAACATGGCTCAGCTTGAAGAAAAACTCAACCAATTAACACCCAAAAAAAAATGAAACAACTATTACTCACTTTAGGAATTATTTCACTTTCACTTTCCACTATGGCTACCCAGCACATAGTGACTAACACCAACGATGCAGGGACTAACTCCTTGCGGGCATTAATTGCTCTTGCCTCGGAGGGTGACACCATTCGGTTTAGCCCAAGTCTTATTGCTGGAGGGAGCAACACTATTGTGCTTACCAGTGAAATAGCTTTCCAAAAAGGATTGGTATTCAAAGGGTTGCTAAACTCTACGGATACTTTGTTTATCAGCGGAGGAAATACCAACCGAATATTTTTGGTAGATTTAAATACAGCCTCCAACAAAAACATCGTTTTGGATAGCATGAGTATTACAGATGGTTTTGTAAACGGAAATGGAGGAGCCCTTGCCTTTGATAATGTAGATAGTTTGAAAATCAACCACTCTATGATTAAAAACAGTAATGCAACCTTAAATGGTGGAGGGATTTATCTAAGTAGCAATACTGCTACTACTTTGATTCTTAATCACACTACGGTGAGCGGAAATAAAGCTTCTTCTGCACATGGAGGAGGAATTTATTCTCATTCTTTTTCCTCTTCTTCTGTTAACTTAATTAACAGCACAGTAAGCGGAAACACAGTTTCTTCTTCTTCTTCTTCTTCTGTACGAGGAGGAGGGATTTTTTCTTCTTCTTCTTCATCTTCTTCTTCGGTTATCTTAACTAACAGCTCAGTAATCGGAAACACAGCTTTTTCTTCTTCAAATCCTGCTGCTGGAGGAGGTATTTTTTCTTCTACTTCTTCTTTTTCTTCCTCTTCTTCTTCGATTAACTTAACTAACAGCACAGTTAGTGGAAACATAGCTTCTTCTGCTTCTGCTTCTGCACGAGGAGGAGGTATTTTTTCTTCATCTTCTTCTTCTTCTTCGGTAATGATAGGAAGTAGCATAGTAGCGTTAAATGGAGCTAATAATATTCATAATTCAAATTCTCAAACCATAATCTCACAAGGATATAATGTTTTTAGTGAAAGTAGTGTAACAGGAAGTGCTTCTTCGGATAAATTGGGAGTTGATTCTGCTCAACTTAACTTAGGTCCCTTGCAAGACAATGGAGGAGCTACATTTACTATGCTACCAGGTTGTGGAAGTATAGCTTACAATATGGGAGATCCAACGGATTTTTCGGATGCTCAAAACCAATCAGTATCGGATGGAAGAAGAGATGTGGGTGCAGCTGAGAGGAATTCAAGTACCACCAAAATAGTACAAAATACCCATAACGATGGGTTTGGTTCTCTCAGGCACATAATCGAAAACGCCTGCGAAGGCGACACCATCCGTTTCAATCCTAACCTCATTGCTGGAGGAAGTAAAACCATTTTGTTAACCAGCCAACTCTATACCAACAAGGGACTTACGATAATTGGGTTGTACAATTCCAGCGATACATTGTTTGTAAGCGGAGGGGGAACCAACCGAATATTGTATGCCAATTCTCCAGGGAAAAACTTCACGTTAGATAGCATGGTGTTTATCAACGGAAAAGTAAACGGAAATGGAGGAGCCCTTGCCTTTGATAATGTAGATAGTTTGAAAATCAACCACTCTGTGATTAAGAACAGTAATTCAACCTCAAGCGGTGGAGGGATTTATCTAAGTAGCAATACTGCTACTACTTTGAGTCTTAATCACAGCACGGTGAGCGGAAATAAAGCTTCTTCTGCACATGGAGGAGGAATTTATTCTCATTCTTTTTCCTCTTCTTCTGTTAACTTAATTAACAGCACAGTAAGCGGAAACACAGTTTCTTCTTCTTCTTCTTCTTCTGTACGAGGAGGAGGGATTTTTTCTTCTTTATCTTCATCTTCATCTTCTTCGGTTATCTTAACTAACAGCTCAGTAATCGGAAACACAGCTTTTTCTTCTTCAAATCCTGCTGCTGGAGGAGGTATTTTTTCTTCTACTTCTTCTTTTTCTTCCTCTTCTTCTTCGATTAACTTAACTAACAGCACAGTTAGTGGAAACATAGCTTCTTCTGCTTCTGCTTCTGCACGAGGAGGAGGTATTTTTTCTTCATCTTCTTCTTCTTCTTCGGTAATGATAGGAAGTAGCATAGTAGCGTTAAATGGAGCTAATAATATTCATAATTCAAATTCTCAAACCATAATCTCACAAGGATATAATGTTTTTAGTGAAAGTAGTGTAACAGGAAGTGCTTCTTCGGATAAATTGGGAGTTGATTCTGCTCAACTTAACTTAGGTCCCTTGCAAGACAATGGAGGAGCTACATTTACTATGCTACCAGGTTGTGGAAGTATAGCTTACAATATGGGAGATCCAACGGATTTTTCGGATGCTCAAAACCAATCAGTATCGGATGGAAGAAGAGATGTGGGTGCAGCTGAGAGGAATTCAAGTACCACCAAAATAGTACAAAATACCCATAACGATGGGTTTGGTTCTCTCAGGCACATAATCGAAAACGCCTGCGAAGGCGACACCATCCGTTTCAATCCTAACCTCATTGCTGGAGGAAGTAAAACCATTTTGTTAACCAGCCAACTCTATACCAACAAGGGACTTACGATAATTGGGTTGTACAATTCCAGCGATACATTGTTTGTAAGCGGAGGGGGAACCAACCGAATATTGTATGCCAATTCTCCAGGGAAAAACTTCACGTTAGATAGCATGGTGTTTATCAACGGAAAAGTAAACGGAAATGGAGGAGCCCTTGCCTTTGATAATGTAGATAGTTTGAAAATCA
>JBMYYT010000238.1:0-3431 GCA_049609665.1 Flavobacteriales bacterium
ATATGTCTTCGTTTGCATATTATGATTTGGATGAGTTGGAATTAGCCAATCAAAATTCCTTGAATGCCCTTATTTTATTTAGAGAGCTAAATAATAAAACTCGGATGGCTCAAAGTTATTTAACCTTAGCAAGAGTAAACAATAAAAAAAATGAATTTAAAATTGCCATTGAATATTTAGATAGCGCGATTTCTATTTTTGACAAGTCAGGGAACAAAGCTGTGATTAACAATGCTCTACTCACGAAATCAGAAATATATTTTAGAAAAAAAGATTACAAAAAAGCCATTAAAATTGCTAAAAAAGTAGAGTCGGATCCAAGCGTAATGGCTGATCAAAAGGTAAACGCCTTAGAACTATTATATCTTATCAATAAGGCCATGAATAATCCCAATGCGTCCTTGGATTACTTAGAAGAAACCAAAAATATTCAAGATAGTTTATCACAATTGGAAAGAGACAAGTATATGCAAAGTGTTGATTCAGAGATTGATGCTAAAAATAAGTTAAAGTCATTGGAAAAAGAAAATGAAATCAACGATCTTGAACTTAAACAAAGCCGTTATTTAACCTGGGCATTAATCGGACTTTCAATTTTATTATTGCTAATAGCTATTATATCCTTTATGTATTACCGTCAGAATAAACTAAAATCTGAACGTGAGAAAATTAAGTTAGAGCAAGAAAGTATTCAACTCGAACAAAAACTGCTTCGAACTCAGATGAATCCTCATTTTATTTTTAATTCATTGAATTCGGTGAATAGTTTCATTGCAAAAAAGGACGAAAAATCTGCAAACAAATATTTAGCTGAGTTTTCAAAGCTTATGAGAGAAGTGCTTGAATGTTCTCAAGAAGATTTCATTCCTCTCAGCAAAGAAATTGAACTATTAAAAAGATATTTGAAGTTGGAACATTTTCGTTTTAATAGTGACTTTGATTATGCATTTGAGGTAGACGAAAGAATAGTGTTGGACAATTATCAAATACCTCCAATGTTGCTTCAACCTTTTGTGGAAAACGCCATATGGCATGGATTGAGGTATAAAGAGGATAAAGGAATACTAAATGTTAAATTTGAACAAGAGCCAGATTTTCTTCGAATTGTAATAACTGATGATGGAATAGGAAGAACTCATTCTATTGAATCTAAGACTTCTAATCAAAAGAAAATGAAATCTACAGGAATTAAAAATGTAGAGAATAGATTAGAAATAATAAAATCAGTATTTAAAAAAGAGCTTTCAATTGATATTCAGGATTTGGATAAAACAAACAAATCAGGAACAAAAGTTGAACTTAAATTGTATTAATAAATGAATAAATTAACCGCACTATTAATTGATGATGAGGAAGTAAGTAGAGATATACTGCGCTCTTACTTAACAGATTATTGCAAAGATATTGAGGTAGTAGGGGAGGCTTCAAATATAAAAGAGGGCGAAAAATTAATTAAATCTAAATCACCCTCAGTAGTTTTTTTGGATATAGAAATGCCTTATGGAAATGGCTTTGATTTAATCGAAAAGCTGGATTCAATAGATTTTGAAGTGGTATTCATCACTGCTTTTAGCGATTATGCCATTAAGGCGCTTAATTTGAGTGCATCATCTTATATTCTTAAGCCTATAGATATTGATGAATTGGTTGTAGCAGTCGATAAGATTAAGACTAAAAAAGAATCAGATAATTCACTAAGTAACACCAAAATTCTTGCTGACAATATTAAATCATTGAATAATAAAGATCAGAAAATGGTGATCCCTCAACTTGATGGATTTGAAGTAGTTAAGATAAAAAATATTATTCGTGCGGAAGCATCAGATAATTACACTATTTTATTTTTAGAAGGGAACAAGAAGTATGTGCTTTCCAAAACATTAAAATATTATGAAGAATTACTGAATGAGTTTGGGTTTTTGCGTTCACATAAGTCTCATTTACTCAATTTGGCTCAAGTTGTGAAATACAAAAAAGGAAAAGTGGGTCAAGCTATAATGAGTGATGGAAGTTCAGTATTAGTATCCTCTGGAGCAAAAAAAGAGTTGATGAATTATTTTTCTTAAAGGGTATCTCTACCTATAAAGTTGGCATTTTTTCAAAGGAGAAAATCTCAAAGAAAGAACAGATAAATTAAACTATTAAACTTTTAGTAAAAAACTAAAAAAAATGCTTGTTTCAAATAGAATTAATTCTCTATATTTGCACACCGAAAAAATGGTGGTTGTAGCTCAGTTGGTTAGAGCACTGGTTTGTGGTGCCGGGGGTCGTGGGTTCGAATCCCATCATCCACCCTTAATTTTGAAAAGACTTTCTGAAAAGAAGGTCTTTTTTTTGTTAATTTGTTTTATCTCTTTTTAGCCTTTGACGTACGAACTCTTTTATATTTTCTTTTCAAAAAGTCAAGATCTTGATTTCCAAATAAAAAATCTGTTCTGTTACAAACACTGGTGTTTAAACTTCCATTTTCTTGCCAGCCATAAATCAGATACTCTTTTCCTACTTCAAAATAATATGTGCAGTTTGAACCATCACCTATAATTGTACTAATTTTTGTGATTTCCTTTCCCTTATAAATTGAAATCAATTCAAGTTTGACCGTATCTCTATATAAATTATAACTGTAGAATACTTTTCCTTCTTCGGTTATAACAGTATCACTTGGTTTAGGTGGTATTATTTCAATCACTTTGGCAGATATGACAAAATCACTCCGTTTGTAAGCTTTCTTCACATTATTATTTAAAGCACAAGAACAACCTAAACCTGAATTATAGATAAAAACTGCGATTAACAATATTATTATTCTCATCAATAATTCTGTTTTGTAAATTAAAATTCACTTTTCATTATATGGTAGCAAAGTTCCCTAATATGTGAAGACATTCTGCATTCAAGGTAAGCACAGGTATTTTAAATTCATTGGAAATCAGGTCTCTCACAAAGTTTTTGCGAATTATCAATGGACTTCCCGAAAAGTGTGCAGCTGCTATTAAATCGGCAGAAACTGAGTTGGAATATGCAATTAATTCAGATTCATAGGAATCTTTTCCTTCTAACTTCACAATTTCGTATTCAGTGTTAGATTCTTTTAAGATTCTTTTAATTAAAATTTGATTTCTCGCTATGTCATTTTTTAACCACTCATCATCATGTTGGAACCCAACTAAATGTATTTTAGCTCCATGACTTTTTGCTAAATGTGAGACAACGCTTCCAATCTGAACACTTTCTGAAGAATATGAAAAAGGCAATACAATAGTCTTAATCTTTTCTAATTCTTTCCCTTCTTGAGTGATTAAGAAAGGTTTCTTAGAGGCATTTACAAGTTTTAGAGCTTTGGAACCTAACACTTTTTGAAGTCCAGTAACACCATGGGTACCCATGATTACATAATCTATATCCAACAAATCAATAGAGGTATTAATGAG
>JBMYYT010000238.1:3441-3800 GCA_049609665.1 Flavobacteriales bacterium
AATTGTGAAGCAATTTGCCTATAATTATAGAACTTATTACTGTCTTTGTTTAAAATTTTAAATATATTTCTAGTTAAGTCTTTTATTACTTTTCCTTTCTTTTTATATATTTTTTTCTTCTTTTTTGTCAGAACTTAAAACATGAAGAGCAACTACTTTACCTCCATTTAAACTGGTTAAATTTAATGCACTCTTTAGAGCATTTTTTGATGTTTCAGAAAAATCAATTAATACTAAATAATTTGTTTTCATAGAATTGAGTCTTTAGGTCTAATAAATTAAAAAAATAAAATTATTCACTAAAAATAGTGAATTTGGTTCATTTTATTCAAAATAAAACAAAAAAGAAGTGGATAGAA
>JBMYYT010000239.1:0-3797 GCA_049609665.1 Flavobacteriales bacterium
TGAGCAGCACTAAAGGCTCCTTTGTCATATAATTCCAGCCCATCTCTATACTCTTTATATTTATCTGTATAGATATTTGTCAATTGTGAAAAAGAGAAGTTGCTCAATAGCAACATACCCATAACAATCATTATGTAGCGAATTCCTCTCATTTCTTTTTTATCTTTTTTTACTTTGAAGGAGTCTTGATAAGTACTTCATCAATCATCCCGTATTCTTTTGCTTCAGTAGAAGTCATCCAATAATCTCTGTCACTATCTGCCCAAACTTTGTCATAATCTTGTTTTGAGTGATCCGCAATTATTGTATACAATTCCTTTTTCAATTTCATGATTTCTTTCAACGTGATTTCCATATCACTGGCTTGTCCTTGAGTTCCACCTAAGGGTTGGTGAATCATCACTCTTGAATGTTTCAATGCAGTTCTTTTTCCGTCAGCACCTGCACATAAAAGAACAGCTCCCATTGAAGCAGCCATGCCTGTGCAAATTGTTGCTACATCGGGTTGGATGTATTGCATTGTGTCATAAATTCCTAATCCAGCATACACTGAACCTCCTGGAGAGTTGATGTATATTTGAATATCTTTCTTAGGATCTACTGATTGTAAAAACAACAATTGCGCTTGAACAATATTGGCAACTTGATCGTTAATTCCTGTTCCCAAAAAGATGATTCTGTCCATCATTAATCTGGAAAACACGTCCATCTGTGCAACATTCAGTTGCCTTTCTTCAATAATATTTGGAGTTAAGTTAGTTACATATCCGTTGAGGACGTTACTGTTTATTCCTGCGTGTTTTGTTGCGTATTTTTCGAATTCTTTTGAATCAAACATAAAGTATATTTTAAATAAAAATTGGTTTAAAGTTTAGTGTTGGAAAAATAGAGTATGTACTTTCCCATTCTCCGAAAATAAATAAAATTAATACCTATTTAGAGTTTTGAATAGGGGAGTAATAAACTGATTGATGTTTATAACGCAGTTAATGGAAATAATATTTTGAAATTATTCCTTTGAATTGAAAATAATAAAAGCCTAAGTTCTTCGAAGCTGAGAGGACTAATAGCTATTCCTCGTCAACAGAATTGTAAAATAGTATTTCACGATTGGTAATATTCCAATGATGAATTAGCTTGGCTTGTAATATTGATTCCTCAGGTTTTTGGGACAGGAACCAACCTAATGGAGCACAATTTTCATTAAGTTTTACGACATCTTTAATGGAATTTGCCATTATTTTCAGTGAAATTTTTTCACATTCATTTTTATCAAAATTTTCATTATCCGATTTTGTATAGAAAAATATGAAACCAAACATCAAGAGCAAATACCCTTTTCTAAAATTTCTTTTTAAATGATGAATTAAATGTAGACTGGTGATTCCAAAAAGAAACATGAGAAGATAAATTACAGGAAGAAGGGTGTCATTTCTCATCACATATTGTCGGTATTCTCGATATCCACCAAATGGCAAAAGAAGAATATACAGTAAACAAAATGCTAATACCCAATTGGACAAAGTTAATAATTTGGATTCTTCGGTTTTTTTCTTTCTTATTTTCAGTACAATCAGATTAAATATTAAGATTATGAATAAGATTGGGAGTCCTAATTTTTCAAAAAAAACAGGAACAATACCCTGAATCATTTTACCATACATTTCTGGAATGGAGATTTGACTTTCAATGGTAAGTGAGTTGTATTTTCCTAAAAACAAGGAATAGAGCGATAGAATTACCAGCGGAGTTAAGTAAAAATAGAATGCGGATGGGATTTTCTTAAAAATCAACCAAGGCCTTTTTTGAACGGAAATATCTGACTTGAACAATTTTATTAATTGATGAATAATTGCTAATAATGCAAAAACTAAAGCTATTCCTGGGTTGAGCGGTCCGCTTAAACAAACGATAAATGCCAAAGGAATCCAGAGGAGTTTAACAACCCAGGGGATTTGATTTATTTTGTTGAAGTAGACTTGATAGATGAATGGGAACAAATAAATCAACAAAAAGATTAAGGGTAATGCATAGAAAAAAGCATAAGTTGTCGATTCATCAACAATTCCCATTTGTCGATTAAATCCATTTGTTTGAAATAAACTCACAGTAAGGAACATCGCCAAAATCCCTTTCCATTTCCAAAATTTAGGAGATTGAGAAATAAACATTCCTAATAAAATTAATAGTAAAATTTGAATGATTGTTCTTGCAATTCCCATTGAAAAGTAGACGCTGTTTATGGGCGAAAAATAGTGTTGTAAGAATAATGGAGCATTTAAAATATAATGTTGATTAAATGAATGACAAAAAAACCTATTTGGGTTAACGTAAGTCGTATCTTGAACAATAGCTTTAATACCAAGAGGATTGTCCAAAACTGGCTTAACATCTGAGTCGGGAATAGAGTTCCAAGCCATATCTCCGTCCAATGGTTTAGCTTGATGTTGCCAAAAAGAATAGCCGGTATCAATCAGCAGGAGCAAAATCATTGCGAAATAAATAATCCTTTTAGTATTCAATTTGGGCATTGAAGTTTTGGTTTGGCTTTAAACAAATGTAATCAGATTAATAAAAATGCATCACTTTTTCATTATAGTTATGTATTTTATAAAATAAAAGGTATCTTTGCATCCGATATTTTGAAATATTAGCGGGCGTGGCGGAATTGGTAGACGCGCTAGACTTAGGATCTAGTGCCGCAAGGTGTGAGAGTTCGAGTCTCTCCGCCCGCACAACATCTAAGGCGTCCCGATGTAAAATCGGGATGCCTTTTTTGTATCGTATATTTTGAAAGTTTTATGTTTAAAAATAAATTCTGAAACAATGAACATTACAGAAGAAAAAATAGATGCATTAAATGCAGTGATTAAAGTAAAATTGACTCCAGAAGATTATATGGATCAATACGATGCTAAAATCAAAGAAGCAAGAAAACAAGTTTCTGAGCCAGGGTTTAGACCCGGAAAAGTGCCAATGGGCATGATTAAAAAGAAATATGGTCAATCTATTCTTGCTGATGAACTGAACAAAATGATTAATGATAATTTGTACAAGCACATTACAGATAACGAATTGAATGTTCTTGGAAATCCTATTCCTTCGGATGAGCACACTACTTCTGATAAGTGGGAAGCAGGTGCTGATTTTGAGTTTGGATACAAAATAGGACTTGCACCGGAATTTGAAGTAAAACCTTCATCAAAAGACAAAGTTCCATTTCACAAAATAAAAGTTGATAAAGAAGTAATTGACAAACAAATTGAAGATTTTCAAAAGAGATATGGTCAAATGCAAGCTGCTGATGTAGCTGAAGAAGGCGATATGGTTTTTGGAGAGTTTGTTCAATTGGATGATAATAAAAAACCCGTTGCAGAGGGAATTACAGCAAAATCCACAGTTTCTATTCCTTTAATTGAAGACAAAAAGATTCAAAAGAAATTTATTGGGTTGAAACCTGGTGATAAAGTAACTGTTGATCCAAAATCAGTATCTAAAGGAGAAGCGGATATGGCAGCAATGCTTCATATCAAGAAAGATGAACTGGATAAAGCAACTGGAGAGTTTGATTTTACAGTTGAAGAAGTAAAGAGATTGGAGAAAGCACCAATTGATCAAGCTTTGTTTGACAAGATACACGGTGAGGGAAATGTAAAGACTGAAAAAGAATTCAGAGCGAAGATTGAAGAGGAAATGAGTGTAGCTTTTGTAAACGATAGCGAAAGATTATTTCAGAAGGATTTGGCAGCACATTTCGTAAAGAAATTAAAATTGGATTTGCCCGATACTTTCTTGAA
>JBMYYT010000240.1:0-3786 GCA_049609665.1 Flavobacteriales bacterium
TACTTACAGTATTATAAACCCTATCCACTAAATCAATTTTTCTACCACTAATATCAAATACTTCTATAGTTTCTAAACCATTTGTGTTATTAATAAAAATCTCTTTGTTAGTTGTTGGATTAGGATATACATTAATCTTGGCGTTGGTGGTCTCGTTTATATCAACTGAAAGCACAGAACATGAATTATTTGCAAATTGGTTGAAGTAGTGGTAATCAATATATTCAATTAGTGTAGCGGAAATAGAATCAATTAAGGTATCTCTCATAAGTGAGTTAAAACGGATTCCTTGGTTAAATTCAATTTGAATTGCATCAAGTCCGCCATTATTATCTCGTGAACCGTGCCTTCGAGTAATATATCCTCCTGTAAAATATGGTTCGCCAATTAGTGTGAAGGGATTTGAAGAACTCGGAATACTTGGAAATCCTTTTTTCTCCAGAAGTGTTCCAAAACTGTATTGCCCTCTTAGCAAATCAGCATGAGAAAGGTTTAAAATATTACTTCCAATTAACTTCCTAATACTACTTTTGTTAATATTTGTTGATATGTTTAATACTGAATCAGAAAGTCTTAATTTATTTGTATCCAATAAATAACCTAATTCAATTCTTTGAATTGAATGTCCGTGTCCGTGAAGGTCTAATAAGAATCCTCTGCTATAATTCTTAACAATCTGAACCTCAGCTGAATCAATGAAGCTATGATATGCGGTCCAAGCTTTTTCTATTGTGATGTTTCCACATGCAGCATTGGTCATATTTGCATTTGGTTGGAACTTCTTCTTGTGAACATGATTTATAATAACATGAGGATAACATCCTGTTTCGACATAAAAAGTATTGTAAATACCTTCTGCTATTTCTTTTGTATAAGAATCAATAAACCCTGAAGGTGTTCCATTACAGGATAAGTCTGGAATACCCGTTGGCTCAAGAGTTCCTCCATGTGAAGCAGAAATTATTATAGGCAAGTTTCCAGCTCTGTATTCTACAAAACTAGTAGAATCAAAATAAATATTACCTGCAACATATGTTTGCGCAAAAGAGCTTAATGATAAAAATATCAAATTAGATAAGAACAACAAACAGCAATTCCTTATTAATTGAAGCATCATATGAATTTCCATTTTCGAATTACGTCTAAAGGTCCTTGTGTATTTGAACAAAGACTACTTCCCTATTTCTAACGATAAAGAGGGTTTGAATTGGACGGATAGTCCATAGAAATTATAGTCCTGTAGGGTTATTAATCGCAACTTTTATATTAATAAAGTTAAAAAAATATTTTGTAACCAACTAATTAATTATCAGTATACAAATTTTGCGTCTTATAGTTTATTTAGGTTCGAATTAAGACGCTAAATCGGATGTAAATCGCAACCGAAAAAATAAAACCCACCAAACCCAAACCCAAATGAAGAAAAGTAAAAGATTAAGATGGGTTTATAAAGTAGTTATTGAACAATTAATTTCTTTACTGCCGTAGCTCCATTTTTATCATTGATTTGAACTAAATATATTCCTGATATTAAATGAGTTAAATCAATAGTTTCGGCAGAATTGATTTGTTTTTTGATGAGTATAGTTTTTCCTTGAATGTCAATAATTTTTAAATCAAATTGGCTGTTTCCATCTACATTAATAGTGACAAAATTTTGAGTAGGATTAGGAAACATTGAGAAAGTAACATCATTTTTATTCTCCATAATACTTACTGACCCAATCAATGAATCAGAGCAAGGTTTTATGGAGTCATTATAAAAAGCTTGAACCACTTGAATATCTCTGTATAATTGGTCCACACTTTTCAAATGCCCTGAATCACTTCGAGAAAAAGTAAAGGCTAAATCCACTTCAATAACATCACCAGGAGTGAAAGTGAATCCACCCACTGAACCTAACATTCTTCTATCTCCAGCAGGATTTCCTGCGCTATGTTCTGTCCAAATGGGCATTCCAGTTGGAGCGATGTATGGGTAAGCATAGTTTGTTGCGGATGTGGTGTTGTAATATTTTTGAAACGTACCATCCCTTCTTTTTCCATTCATGATTCTATGAGCTTCTATTATATTATTTGGTTTTCCGAAAGCTCCAGTAGAATTGTTGTAAAACAACGAAGAAGTCATGGTTTTATTAAGAAAAGTCACTCCTTGTGCAGGTGGGTAGTTTCCATAAGGTTTAAAATTAGAAGGGCAGTTGTCATCAATTGAATCACCGTTATAACCATAGTAGGAATTCAAACTTTGAATGGAGCCAATATAATCATCTTGTGCACATCCAATATCAAAATCTGTAAACTGACTAACAAACAAATCATTGAAGGTATCTCTGCTTCGATTGATAATATCTTGTCCAAGAAAAATTACATTATTCAGTGGATTTAGTGAATCTCGAATAAAAGAATACATTTCAACATGAATTTCAACTCCCATTTCGTTTCTTGAAGTATCAACTCCTCTATCGTTTATTATATACCAACAGTATTTGTCGCCCTTGATACATGGGAAATCTCCAACGGTTGGGTCGTAAAATCCATCTGCATCATTATCCCAAAAAGGAGCCAAATAAAAATCTTGAAATTCCGAAACATCCCCATGAGCTGGCCAGTCTAATATTGAATTAGGGATTGTGTATCCTGGGAATAGAATAGCAGTATTACAACTAACGTCTCGAGAGCAAGCAAACCAATGTTTAAATTCTTCAATTTCGTTTTTGGTAACACAAAACACTTTATTCCATTTTGCTTTTTGAATAGAATCAATTGTGGCAGCTCCATAATCTTTTTTTGTAGCCGACCCTGAACCAGAAATACAGGTCAAAGGTCCTGTTGAAAAGCTATTTGGGATAAATCTACTTTTATAAGATTGAAAAGAACCACAATATACCGAGTCAGATTTTCTAATGCCTGCCATCCAAAATGAAGATGTGTAGATAGTTGAAATCCCTGAACCTTTATTTGCCTCAAAATACGGGATTGTATCTGGAGCTAATGTTTGAAAAATTACATTTGAAGGACTTACAACTGCATTTATATTATTCACATCAATGTGGTCATTTTGTGAAAGCGATACGATGACTGGAAATAATAGTATAGATGAGACGATAAAATTTTTCATGACATTCTGTTTTAAGGGTTTATACAATACTATCAATAATAGTTGGGTTTACAACTGTCTAATTATTAAAGGGTAGGAATGATTTTTTTAACGGTTCTATCATTGAATATTCGATTTTATTAATTTCTGTTTTGAAAATATTGTAAAATAAATTTTAGTTAATAAAAAACAGGGTCTGTTGATAAGAAAAGTGTTTTTTTGTGAGACTACCCCCTAAAAAAACAATACTTTTGTGTATAATTTTTAAAAATCAACTAAAAAATGGCTCAATCTCGATTTACAGCTCTTGAAACAATCAACAGCAGAAAAGCAAAGCAAATTGAAATAACACCTCAAAAGATTTCTGAAATCTTTGGAAGAGATGTGTTTACTGACAGAAAAATGAGAGATCATGTTTCTGGCGATGTATTCAAAAGTGTTCAGAAATCAATTAGTGATGGAACACGAATAGAAAGAGAAGTAGCCGACCAAGTGGCTAATGCAATGAAGGAATGGGCTTTGAAGAGAGGTGTAACACATTACACACACTGGTTTCAACCCTTAACTGGTTCAACAGCAGAGAAACACGATGCTTTTTTCGAAACATCAAGTGATGGTATTGCCATAGAGAAATTTAGAGGAGAGTTATTGGTTCAGCAAGAACCGGATGCTTCCAGTTTCCCAAATGG
>JBMYYT010000241.1:0-3774 GCA_049609665.1 Flavobacteriales bacterium
AATCTTTTAAAAATGAATAATTTGGGTTAGTTATAAATAAAGTCTCGGCAGGTGTTAATTTTGATAATATCTTCATTTTTGTAGAAATGTTGGTTTAGGTAGCACCCAAAATTTATGTCTATTTATTCTTGTAAATCGAATTTCTTTGAATCTCTGATCTAAATCAATCCAAATATCATTTGGAGCTTTTTCTCCAAACAAAGATTCATAAAGTTCAAGAGTCTTTGTGTATTGTTCTTTAAAAGAACCTCTTTGTTCTGAACCTTTTGTAGGGCCATGATGAATATCCATATCAATCGTATTTTTACATAAATCAATCCAATAGGATTGAGTGTAAAGTAGATGAAGATGCCATACCTGATCAATCTGATCAGAAGGAGTACAAGGTTGGTTTGAAATCACTACCAAAAAAATAAACTTTTTATACTCTTCAATTGACCTTATAGAATATTCGGTTGACCAATCATTTTCTCGAGACAACCTATCAGTAAAAGTGAATGAAGAATCTAAATCATCTATTTCAAATTCTTGAATTTTTTGCCATATTTTTTCGTGTTCCTTGTCCATAACTTATTTCAAAGGAAAAAGAACCAACTCCCTAATTTCCACTTTTATTTCTTCACTAAAATCAATTTTCAATGAATTATATTCCTCATCCATCACAAACCAATATCCCGAAATCTCATCAGAGGGTTTCGCTTTTTTAGATTTATTTTTCTTGAAAAACGCTTTTATTAGCTCTGTATTGGATTTTTCGACTGCAAATAATTTACCTTCTTTGGTATGCTCATATATCACATGTTCCACATTATTAAAAGGAAGAATAGGCATAAATTATTTCAGTTTGGTTTTGTCTAAAATTAAGATTGTTTTCTCTAAAATAAAAATCCTTTTTTTCCGCTTTCTAAGTATCCAAATTTCTAAATTTGAACACCCTAAAATAACTCAATTTGATATTTGCAACCCGCCATCGAAAACTGATTCTTTTTTTGTTTTCAATTATTACACTATTTTTTGGGTATTTCCTTACCAAAGTAGAGTTTGGCCATGAATTAGAAAACTTTTTTGACAAAGAGGAAGAGGTTTATAAATTCAATAAAGAATTCTTCAATCAATTCGAAGATGCTGTTCCAAACTCTGTCATGTACGGAATTAAAAATGAAGATAGCTTTGACTATTCTATGTTTCAGGAAATTGATTCTTTCACTCATCAATTAGAAAAACTTCCACAAGTAAAAAAAGTATTTTCTATTACCAACCAAAAATTAGCACTTTTTTCCTCACTTGGAACAATTCCTTACGATGCACTTAACTTAGATTCAGAAGAAGATTTCAATGCCTCAATCATGGATATTGACTCCATGCCTGATGTGAAGGATAAGTTCATCGGAAAGCAGGAAAATGCAATGCTCATTTATCTGATAATCAAAGATTCTATTTCCATTGACTCATTAGTTCATTTGAGAAAAACGGTTGATAGCTTAGCTGTTCAACACCCATTTTCAGAGACTATTTTTGCCAATAACCAACATAATAATCACCTTATAACTGAAAAAATCAAAACCGATTCTACCCGATTGGTAACCATGGCTTTCATTTTTATTATTCTGATTTTAGTCTATTTTTTCAGATCCATAGTTGGAATTATTGTTCCCTTCATTATCGTAGTAAGCACTATAATATGGATTATGGGAACTATTGCCGTTTTTGGGATTAATATCAATGTACTTACCATTGCGATCCCTGTAATTGTAGGAGTTATTTCATTGAGTGATGTGATACATATTATTTCGCGCTATGCTGAAGAAAAAACAGAGGATAAAATTCTTAAAATTACTGCTACAAAGAATGACATCCTAAAAGCAATTATTCTTACTACTCTTACAACTTCCGTAGGGTTTTTATCTTTCTCAAACTCTAACATTCAGGTTTTTAAAGAGTTCTCTATATTCACTGCATTAGGAGTTGTCTATGCTTTTATTCTTGCTTATTTCCTGTTGCCTGTACTTTTGTATTACACCAAGAAAATCACTCTTCATAACTCATTGAATAAACTTACCCCAAAAAAGATATTTATTGTCCCAACTCTCATCATTACAGGAATATTTATTGTCCTCTCAGTGATTGGAATTTCGAAAGTGAAACACAATCATTTTTTCTATGAAAACATGGAAGAGAAAGACGAAATAAGCAGAGTCATGAGTTTCTTGGAAAAAGACATGTACGGAATTCGAGATCTCACGATAACAGCCAAAGTACTCGACTCTAATCTCTCTTTATTTGATGGCTCTATATTAAGTCAACTTAATGAAATTGAACAATTTATCGAAAAAGAATACAATGCAACCATTGAGCTTGGACTTGCCACCAGCGCCAAACAGGTTAACAGGGCATTGAATGGAGGTTTTGCCTCGCATTTCAAAATTCCTGAGGAAGAATATGAAATGAAAAGAGTGAGGAGCAAACTTCTTAGAAACGCCAAAACTCTGAGATTAAAAAGCTTTGTTTCAAAGAAAACTAACTCCACTTTTATAAAAACCAAAACACAAGATTTAGGGAGCAATCATACTTTTAAAATTAATGATAGATTAGTTGAGTTTGCAAAAATCAATGCACCAGATATTGAAATTAATTTCGGTGGAAACGTTTATATCATTGACAAAACCAACGTGAATGTATCTGAAGGAATGATTTGGAATTTACTCATTATCATACTTGCTATTTTTTTAATTATCACATTTATATTCAAGTCTTTTTCGATTGGATTTCTTTCTCTTTTCCCAAATATTCTGCCGCTGATTGCCATAACTGCTGTGGTAGGCTGGTTCGATTTCGGGATGAATATTGCCACTACAATTGTTTACACAATAGCCTTCGGAATTGCTGTGGATGACACCATTCATTTCTTGGGTAGGTACAAAATTGAAATTGATAAAGGAGTTGAAAACAACAAAGCAATTCTGACCACAATAAAGACAAGTGGCGGAGCAATATTTTTAACCACACTTATCCTTGTTTTTGGGTTTGGAGTTCTTATTTCCTCCAAGTTTTTCGCGAATTACATGACTGGATTATTGGTTTGCGTAGGTCTTGTAATGGCTTTACTTTGTGATTTGTATTTGCTACCTGTTATTCTGAAATGGGCAAGGAAGGGGAAGTAATTTCTAAAGTCACCCTTCGAGTTTTTTCAACAAGCTGAAAACTCAGGGTTCAGTTCGTCTTTTTTATGAATTTTCTTGGCCTTGCGAAATTTGGGTTAAGAAAAATGAAGTTAAAATCGTTAAGAAACAAAAGCTGTTTGAAATGAGTTAGAAGTTGTTAGGTTTTACGCAGTAAAAGCTTTACAAATTCTTAGTCAGTGAGTTATTTTGTTTTAGATTTTGAATTTATTTTTTACCAAATTCCGCTCAGCCTTGAACTTTTTTTTGCTTCTTTTTTTGTTTCAAGATAAAAAGAAGAAGACTAATCAACTACAACAATCTCTCAGGCAATTCCAAATCCTCCCGAAACTGAACCAAATCAACAAACAGCAAATCATGAAACCCCCAATCCGTGAAATTGATAGTCTGTTTTCCTCTTTGGTAAGCATTTCTATAAAGCTCCCAATACTCTGGGAAAATTGCAAAACCTACTAAAGCGGCAATCTTAGCATACCGAGATTTTTTTCCATTACCAATCAAGAAAAAGTGTAATGCAGCTTCCTCAGGCAAAGAAGTATCATACTCCAAAATAACATGAAACACATCGTGATTTTCCATTTTATCTTGTAAATCA
>JBMYYT010000242.1:0-3747 GCA_049609665.1 Flavobacteriales bacterium
CAGATATTTCAATTATTCAAAAGCAATATGTTGAGATAAAGGAATTTAAAGAGAATAAAGTTTTTGTTTATCCTAATCCAGCTAAAGATATTGTTTCGATTGAAAGTATAAAAATTGTAGATAAAATTGTTGTTTATTCTGCCGAAGGAAAGATGGTTATAAGTAAAAATAATTTTAAAAGTAATCTCTGTTCGATCAACGTATCTCATCTTGAAAACGGAGTTTATTGGATAAGAGTTATTTCTGGAGAAACAATAATTACTAAGAAATTGATTCTTTCAAAATAATTTTTTTATTCTATAATCTCAAATTTATCTCTATCGTCCAATGCAGAAAATTTAGCTCTAAATGAATTCAATTTTTCTTTATTTAAAGTCCTAATTTCAGTATGAATAACATCAATGGGATATTGAAAAATATACTCTCCTTTAAAGTCAATTATTGCCGAATTTCCTCCGTAATGTTTGTTGGTGTCGTCATAGCCAATTCTGTTAATTCCAGTTACGAAACTTACGTTTTCTATTGCTCTGGCTTGTAATAATTTATCCCAAGCAGAGCTTCTTACAGCTGGCCAATTTGCAACGTAAATATAAAGGTCAATTTCTTCAGTATTTCTGCTCCAAACAGGGAAGCGTAAATCATAACAAATTTGCGGGCAAATTTTCCATCCTTTGAGTTCAAAAACTACTCTTTTTTGTCCAGGAGAAAAATACTTGTCCTCATCCCCAAAAGAGAATAAATGCCGTTTGTCATAAGTCAGAATTTCACCGTCAGATTTTGCAATTATCATTCGGTTATAAAACTCTCCATTTTCAGTAATTAAAACGGAACCGGCAATACAACACTTTTTTTCTATTGCTTTTTGTTTAATCCATGTAACAGCCTTTCCATTCATTAACTCCGTAATGGATTGATTCATAGAAAATCCAGTGCTAAATGTTTCTGGTAAAATGATTAAATCCACATCCTCTGAGATGAAGTCAATTTTAGCATCAAAATGTTCAATATTTTTGTCAATATCCTCCCAAAATAATTCGGTTTGAATTCCTGCTATCTTTAAATCGTGCATAATAATCTTCCAGCTTTTATAAGTAAATCATCTTCTTTTGCAAAACAAAATCGCAACACTTTGTTGTCTTCTAGATCAGGGTAAAAAACAGAAATGGGAATAGAGGCGATTCCATGCTCAATAGTAAGTTTTTCTGCAAATTTCACATCGTTTTTATCGGATATTTCGGAGTAATCCAACAATTGAAAATAAGTTCCTTTGCAAGGAATTACCTTAAATCTTGAATCTTTGATAGAGGCTAAAAATAAATCCCTTTTTTGTTCGTAAAAATCAGCAGTCCGTTCAAATGGATTGTGATTCAAAATATATTCATTTATTGCATACTGCATAGGCGAGTTACATGAAAAAACAGTGAATTGGTGTATTTTTCTGAACTCCGTCATCAACCAATCGGGACCTGTGCAAAATCCAGTTTTCCAACCTGTTACATGTAAACTTTTTCCGAAAGAATAAACCACCATGGATCGTTTTTTTAATTCGGGATAAGCCAATACGCTTTCGTGTTTTTCTCCATCAAAAGTGATATGTTCGTAGACTTCATCACTCAAAATTAAAATATCTGTTCCTGACACAATTTTTTGAAGTTGTTCCAAATCTGACTTTCTTAACAAGCTTCCAGTGGGGTTATGCGGAGAGTTAATCATTATCAGTTTTGTATTCTTGTTGATTGCGTTTTTAACTTTTTCCCAATCAACCGAATAATCGCTTGATCGAAGAGGAATATAAACAGGTTTTCCACCATAAACTTCTATCGCTGGAGCATAACAATCATAGGCTGGAGAGAATAATATCACTTCATCTCCTTCGTGAATTATAGCCGAAATCGTATTGTAAATAGCCTGAGTAGCCCCAGCCGTTATGGTAATTTCTGATTCTGGATTTATTTCGCAGTGATAAGTTTTGTTCAGGTAGTTTGCAAGTGTATCTCTCAACTCCATAACACCAGGCATGGGGGCGTATTGGTTTTTTCCTTCGTTCATGTATTTGGTAACCAATGAGGTAAGAGTTTTTTCAACTTCGAACCCAGGAAAACCTTGAGAAAGATTAATGGCATTATGTTGATTTGCCAAAGCTGACATTTTTGAGAAAATTGTAGTTCCTACTTCAGGAAGTTTTGAATTAATCATTGGTTCTCTGTTTTAGTAAAATCTACTTCTTTTTCGAACTGTCCCTTTTCATTGTAGAAAAACCATACGTCTACTTTTTTGTTTTTTTTGTAAATCCCATGAATTTTTGGATTTCCATTTGGATAAAATGTTCTGTAAATTCCATTTTTCTCACCAAAATCATAATCACATTCACTCCATTTGTTGCCATTCTCATAGTATGAAATCCAATTTCCTTGTCTAATTCCATTTACGATATCGCCTTCAATTTTTATATTTCCATTCGGATATTTCTCAATATTCCTGTAAGTGTTTGATTTTTTAATTGTTACAGGTTCTTTGTTTTGTTTTTTTTCAGGCTTACAACTGTAACCAATTGAGATTAAAAACGTACAAATCATTACGAAAAAAAAGTTATGCATTCTGTTCACTTGTTAATATTTAATGGTTGAAAAGAAATTTTGAAACTCAATGATAGCCTCAAATTCCTTTATACCTTGTTATTTATTTCTTAAATATAGATATAACGACTTATTTATTCGTAAAATTTGTTTCAAATTACTAAAATAGTATGATAAAAAATTATTCTTTTATTCAAAAATATAGTTTTAAAATAATCCTTCTTTTAGCTGCGATTATTTTTAATTCTCAACTTTTTTCTCAAAATGTTGGTGTAGGAACAACAAGCCCAACCAATAGTTTTCACGTAGTTAGAGCTCCTGGAAATCCAAATCCAGATCCTTTGAGAGTGGAAGATTTAAGACAGTCAGTAAACGATACTGCTTTTTTAGTTATTAACAATCAGGGAGTTGTGAAGTATATCAATTTCTCTGTGTTAAGAAATAACATAAACGGAAATATTGATTCATTGATAATTGCAACATTGATCAATAATACGGATACTCTTTTTAGTAGTCAGAGTTTTTCAGATAGTTTGAGAGGATTTATTTTTAATAATGCGGATACCTTATTTTCAAATCAGCCATGGTTAGATTCTCTGGCAGTATTACTAAAAGATTCGATTGATTCTGATGTTGATAGTTTGGTGGTTTCGCCTTTGGATAGTTTGTATTTGTATGAAGATGGAAAGAGAATATCGGTTTATCTACCTGATTTAGATAGTACTAACGAATTGTTGGATTCAATTTATTTGAGCGGTGATAGTTTAGTTTTTGAAGAAGGAGGAATAACTCATTATGTTAACATAGCTGCCATAATTGATTCTTTCGAAACCGTTACAGCCCTTACAAGTACTGATTCTACATTAACTTACACTGATGAAAATGGAATTTCCTCTGTGATTGATATTCAAGCAATGGTAGATTCTGTTGAGACAGTAACCTCGATTTCTTTCACAGATTCAACAATAATTTACATTGATGAGGATGGGATTTCAACAACTATTGACGTTAAAGCCATGGTTGATTCTTTAGAAACGCAAAGTACGTTGGTTGACAATGGCGATGGAACTTTTACTTACACAGATGAAAGAGGAGTAGTAACTACATTCAATTCAAAGGATACCGTATTGACTTACTTCAACAGGTTGAATGACTCGACTTTATATTATGT
>JBMYYT010000243.1:0-3742 GCA_049609665.1 Flavobacteriales bacterium
ACCAGCCGCAATTGTTTGGACATCCAATTGGGCTGTACGTCCTATTTTTCACAGAATTATGGGAAAGATTTAGTTACTATGGAATGAGAGCCCTTTTGGTACTGTACTTGGTTGAAGAAATATCAAGTGACAATCCTGGATTGGGTTGGACTGCAAGTGAAGCCGGTTCGCTATATGGATGGTACACGATGCTTGTTTATATTACACCTATAATCGGGGGTATAATTGCAGATAAACTACTTGGTTACAGAAAAGCTATTACTACTGGTGCAATTCTGATGTCTTTAGGACATTTTGCTTTAGCATTTAACCCAATGCCTGCTTTCTATTTAGGTCTTTTCTTACTTATAATTGGAAACGGAATGTTCAAACCAAATATTTCTTCGATTGTTGGTCAATTATACCCTGATGGAAGTACTAAAAAAGATTCTGGATATACAATATTCTATCAAGGAATTAACGTAGGTGCATTTTTAGGATCAATCTTATGTGGTTATTTAGCTGAAAACATGGGATGGCACTATGGATTTGGATTAGCTGGTATTTTTATGGTTATCGGGATGATTCAATTTCAATTGGCGCAAAAAATGTTTGGCAAAATTGGTTTACCTCCTAAAAATGGAAATTTAGAAGACAATAATGATGTTCTTGACTCTTTAGACGAAGTGAAAAATCAACCTTTAACTAAAGTAGAATCTCAGCGTTTAGTTGTTGTTGCTATTTTAGCCTTCTTTTCTATTTTCTTCTGGGCTGCATTTGAGCAAGCAGGAAGTAGTATGAATATATTTGCAAGTAAATATACCGATAGGAGTTTAGATGACGCAATGATTTTTAAAGTCATCAGTTCTATTATTTCCTTATCTCCATTGGCAATATTAATTTGGCTTTTTGTCGGTGTTTCTGCAAAACTCGGGAAAGCCTACAGAGCTGCGATGAGTTTTATGGGGCTTAGTATTGTAATTTTAGCAGGTATTTTAGGATTTATGATTTACGACCAATTTAAAGCTGAGAACCTGGAGGTTCCTGCTACTTGGTTTCAAAGTTTAAATGCTTTGTTTATCTTCACTTTAGCACCATTGTTCTCTTTCATTTGGCAGACATTAGCTAAGACTAAATTGAATCCAAATGGTCCTCAGAAATTTGCAATCGGACTAATTCTGTTAGGATTAGGTTTTATCCCATTAGTTTATGGGGCAGCTGGTTTTGTTGGAGAAGACATGGGAGACGTACAAAAAGTAAGTATGATATTCTTAGTGTTAGCTTACCTTCTTCATACAATGGGAGAATTATCTCTATCGCCAGTAGGATTATCATACGTAAGTAAATTGTCTCCAAAAAGATTAGTAGGACTTATGTTTGGAATTTGGTTCTTTGCTTCAGCTATGGGGAACAAAATCGCAGGTTCGTTTTCAGGTTATATGGAAAAAATCGCGGAGGAATCATCAATGTCTGATTTCTTTCAAATATTAGTTTACATTCCTATAGTTGCTGGAATTGTATTGTTTATATTAAGTTTCCCTCTTAAGAAATTAATGCACGGGATTCATTAATAATTAATTTATATACTTTTTATTCAAAACCTCAATCCAAACAGATTGAGGTTTTTTTTATCTTTGATGGATGACAATTTATAGAGAAGAACCAAATTACGATGATTCACCGTGGTATAAAATCATGGAGAAAAGAGCATTTGTTTGGGAAAATTTCGCTCTTCAAAACAATCTTGTCTCTCAAGGAAATTATAACGCTTATCATGTTGTATTCAAACTCAAGTCCCAGAATAATAAAATAATTATAAATGGAAATAGAACATTATCCAGTCCAGGGGCTTTTCACGAAGGAGTGTTTGTAGAAAGACTCCAAATTCTAATAAAAAAAACTTTAAGAGAGAGAAGAAGTTATATAAGAATCAATAAATCTAAAGTTTTGAATATTTTCAGAAAAAAACATAGAAACTACACTAAACACAAAGGATTCTTTGTTTCTTACAATGATGAAAACATTCTGTTGAAACTAAAATATCTGAATATATTTGAAATTAAAGAGTTGAAAAGTGTCACAATAAAAAAGAAAAAAATTAAACTAGTGTTGTTAGAATTACCTGAAAACTCGAATCAAATCAATGATTTTTTAAAGTTTTGTGAAGAATTAAAGTAACTGCGTTTATCATTTCTCTTTCCCATTCTTCAGCGAAGGATTTGGTCTTGAATTCACATTTTTATAAAACTTCGACCTTAATGGAATTGTTGCAATAGTTATTGCTACTAAAAAGCCAACTCTAACAGATTGAGGTTTTTTGTTAAAAAATTTTAAAGCTTCTACCCATTTAACATTTCTTATAGATCAACTTGATTAACAAGATGATCTTTGATTCATATTTGAATGATAATATTTAAATAGGAATTCAATGAAAGTAAAATCATTAATAATTGGAACACTTTTAATTTTAGGAATATCGTGCGGTAAATATGAACACGGCCCATCACTATCCTTGAGGACAAAAAAAGAAAGGTTAGACGGAGATTGGTACACTCAAAAAATAATTTGGGACGATGGTAAAGAAGAAACCTTTGATGATAATGGATTGGAAACAATGTTCATCAGTAAAACTGGAGTTGGTGAATTTTATGTTGATAATGGGAGTGGAATAATAGAAACCACAATGTTTAGATGGGAATTTAGGGACAAAAAAAGTAAATTTAAATTGACTGTTGAAAATGATGGGAAAGTAACTGTTACTGAATATAAAATCTTGAGATTAACGAATAGAGAGTTTTGGGTAAATCAAAATGATGCAGTTAGAAAAGCAGAAATTCATTTTCAGTCAAAATAACAATGTCAAATTATTCCTTTATTCTATTCTCCCACTTAAGCCTAGCCAAGTCTTGTAGGTCAGCCACTAAATCTGTTTCATCAATAATTTCGATACCCAACAAAGTTTCTAATAAATCTTCAAGAGTTACGACACCAACTAAGCTTCCATGGCGGTCATTTACAATTGCCATGTGTGCTTCTTGTTCGGTTAGTTGTTTCATGCAATCTCGTAAATGAACCGTATCTTGAACCCTCAAAATTTCACGTCTTAGCTCTTTTAAAGTTGTATCCTTTTTTTGATTAACCAATTCTTCAAGAATTTCATCTCTCAGTACAAAACCAGTTATAAAGTCCATTTCTTTACCATAAACGGGGATTCGTGAATAAGGATTATTTTTGAAATTTTTATAAAAATCTTGAACAGTTATTTCTTCAGAGACAACAAACAATACGGATCGAGGAGTCATAACATCATCTACTTTCAATTGATTCAGATTCAATAAATTTTCAATGATCTGGTGTTCATTTTGGTGAATACTGCCGTCTTGAGCTGTTTTTCTTGCCATTACTGCAAAATCAGAACGAGAGAGTACACTTTCTCCTTTATTCTTTTTTAATGATTTGGTTATCAATTGACTTAACCACACAAAAGGAGCTAATAATTTGAGCAAAACATTAAGTGAAGAAATGGTAAAAGGAGCTAATTTTTTCCAATTATTAGCACCAATTGTTTTGGGGATAATCTCCGAAAGTATCAATATTGCAAGAGTCATAACTACAGCTATAACCGACTCATAACTAATTTCAAAACTAAACAAGGAGAAATAATGGCGATGGGAATACCTTTGGTTTGCAACTCAGGTGTAGGCGATACTGATGAAATAGTAAAACGATATCACGCTGGGAACGTCATAGAAACATTTGACGA
>JBMYYT010000244.1:0-3712 GCA_049609665.1 Flavobacteriales bacterium
AATAAAAGATTACAATCTTCTGCAATAATGAGTAAACAATATAATGCAATTGTTTTTTCTGTTTATACAAAGGATGCATTTCATAAGAATTTGTATCAAAAAAATGAAAAATTCATTTTAGTTTCAGCTTTTTTCTGTTCTTTTGATTTGAATAGGCTACAATTAGTCATAAAAATGAATAGAAGTAACACTGAAGATATGTGTAATGTTTTCATGATAATCTTAGTTTAATATTTTAAATAACAACTCTTTAAGTAAGTCATTATGTGTCGCAGAAGTGTTATTAACACCTTTCGATTTTAAATCATACTCTTTTAAGTAACCGACTATTTTTACCAATTTCACTTTCGAATAATTTCTTGTAGCCACTTTATAATCTTTTAAAAAATAAGGACTTATTCCAGCTTCTTTGGCAAGCGCATTGTCATTATTCTTGTTATTCGAAAACTGAAGAACAGCTACTTTGGAAAAATAAGAAAACAAAAAACCAATAGTAAGAACAAACGGATTTGCTTTTTCGTTTTTACCAAAATGATTGGCGATTTTATAGGCTACTGTATGATTTTTGGTAGCTATTGCTTTTTGAAGTTCAAATACATTATATTCTTTACTAATTCCAATATGTTCTTCGATCGCTGTGCTATTAATTTCGCCACCGGGAGATAATATCCCTTTAAGCTTATCAATTTCCATTTCTATTTTACCCAAGTCATTCCCCAAATATTCTGACAGTAATAATGAGTTTTTTTGATTGATTACCAATCCATTGGATTTTACTTGAGACTCAATTTGCTTTGGTAACAAATAGTCTTTTATTTTATCTGAAGCAAAAAAAGTTGTTTTCTTGGTAATTAACTTTCCAATCGTTTTTCTCTTATCTAATTTCTTGTATTTATGACAAAATACAAGAATTGTAGAGGGTTGGGGTTGATTGATGTAATCTTCAAATTCCTCTAATTTCGTTGCCAGATGCTGAGCCTCTTTTATAATAACGACTTGTTTTTCGCTCATCATAGGAAAACGTTTACAAGTCTCAATAATTTGAGAAGGAGCAGAGTCCTTTCCGTAAAAAATGGTTTGATTAAAATCTCTTTCGTGATCTTCAAGAACATTATGTTCGACATAATCAGAAATTTTATCAATAAAATAGGGTTCTTCTCCAGCTAAAAAGTAAATCGGAGCGTACTTTTTATTCTTAATATCTGATATGATTTGTTGGTAATCCATCGTCAAACAAAGTTATCAAAAAACCCTAATTTCAATTCAATTTAGAACTAAAGTTTTACACTAATTTTCCAGTAGGATTTCGTATTTTTGTTCATGCTTTCCAAGATTAAAATAAAAAACTACGCCTTGATTAATGAACTCGAAGTTGAGTTTAATAAAGGATTTTTGGCTATTACAGGTGAAACTGGTGCTGGTAAATCTATCATTTTAGGTGCTTTAGGTCTTACACTTGGGGAAAGAGTGGATAGCTCGGTACTGAGTAATTCGGATACGAAATGTGTTATTGAAACTTGGTTTCAAATATCTCAGCTCAACTTAGAACAATTTTTTGTAACCCATGAATTGGATTATGAATCGGAATCTATTCTTCGAAGGGAAATTCTTCCTTCAGGAAAATCAAGAGCTTTTGTGAATGATACTCCAGTTTCCTTATCAATATTGAAAAAATTAAGTGAAAAATTGATTGATGTTCACTCTCAGCATCAAACATTGCTTTTGAATACGAACGAATATCAATTGAGTATTGTAGATGCCAATGCCAAGAATATCGAGCTAAAAAGTCAGTTTGGTGAAGTGTATCGTTCCTACAAAAGTATCTCAAAAGAAGTCTCAGAATTAAAAGAGAAAGAAGCTAAACTGAAAACAGATTTGGATTATTTTCAATTTCAATTTGATGAATTAGACAGCTTAAATTTAGATTCAATAGATGAGGATGGGATTAAAGAAGAACTTGATTTGTTGAACAATGCGGAATCAATCAAACAAAGCTTCAATAAATCTTATGAGTTGTTTGATAATGAATTAGGGATTATTTCTCAACTTAAACAAGTAGAATCTGGATTGAGTTCAGTAGCAAATTCAAGCAAAAAATTAGAAGAACTTTACGAAAGGTTTAATTCGGTTTTGATTGAAATTGAGGATATAAAATCAGAAATTGAAACAACGAATGAAGATATTGTATTTGATGAAAGTGGAATAGAGGAATTGACAGATAAAGTAAATGGATTGTTCTCAGTCCATCAAAAACATCGCACAAGCTCAATTCAAGAATTAATTGAGGTAAGAGATAGAATTGAATCTAACTTGCTGTTAGCCTCTAATTTTGATACCGAAATTGAAAAATTAGAAAAGGAAAAAGAAACAATCTTGTCCAACCTTAAGATGATTGGCGAAAGACTTTCGGAATCCAGGCTAAAAGTATTTCCTAAAATTGAAAAAAGCATTAATCAAATGCTTGGCGGATTGGGAATGCCAAATGCTGAATTGCAACTTAGCAGGCAAGAAGTCTCTGAAATTCAATCAAATGGTATAGATGCGATTCAATTTTTGTTCAAAGCCAATAAAGGGGGGACTTTTCAACCCATTTCAAAAGTAGCTTCGGGAGGAGAATTATCTCGATTAATGTTGTGCATTAAAACCAATTTAGCCCAGAAGAAAAAGTTACCTACCCTTATTTTTGATGAAATTGATACAGGAGTTTCGGGAGATATTGCAGATAAAATGGCTGAATTAATGATGAAGAATATTAGTGTGAGTTCTCAGGTAATATCGATTACTCATTTACCGCAAATTGCAAGTAAAGGAGATACACATTATAAGGTTTATAAAATCACGGTTGAGGAATCCACTTTTACCAAAATGAAAACTTTGGACAAGGAAAGTAGAGTAGTAGAGCTTGCTAAAATGTTGAGCGGAAGCAGTGTGTCAGACGCAGCTCTGGAGAATGCTAAAGCTTTACTTTCTAATTAAATTTTCACAAACCGAATTGGTTTAAAAGAATGGTTTGACTTTCCTTCCATTAAAAGGATATAAACTCCATTTTTTAGCATTGAAACATCTATTCTATTTTCTTTAGAGGTTATATTTCTTTTCAATATTGTTTTTCCGGACACATCAACGATACTTATTTTTTCTGATTTTAAAATATTATCTGAGAAATTTAGTTGTAAAAAATTTGAAACTGGATTTGGAAAAACAGTTACATTTATTTCTTGATTTGTACGGTCTATTCCAGTTAAATTACAATTCACAGTAGGAGGTAAAGGATAAGAACCCCAGCTGTTAAAGAACTGTCCGCCCATTGAGGTTACCTCACACTTACTGTAACTAACTTTAAATTTCCATCCATATAGATTAATGCAACCCGAAGGGCAATCCGACCAACCCAATGAGAAATCATAAAATAAGGTATCTCCAGATTTTTTAAAATCTATACGGTTTCCATCTCCAATTAAAAAATTCGGCTCCGCATAGGTTATTCCATTCATTAGAAGTTCGATACTATCTGACATTGCGAATGTATTTAAGTCTTTGTTGGTGGTTAATAACGCATAATTTGATGAGCTTGAAAAGGAAGTAAGAGAATACCCATGTCTTGAAAGGAGGTTGTCTAAAGCCGTAAATCCAGTAATAGTCGTGGAACTTGCCCAAGCACTGGTCCATGAATACGATGGGTCAACTCCTACAATCACACTGTTAAATAGTT
>JBMYYT010000245.1:0-3676 GCA_049609665.1 Flavobacteriales bacterium
TACTTAGTAGATTGTTTCAGCACATTGCCAGTTACTGGGATAGATTGAATAAAAAAACAAATTTTATTGATGGAAATAATAACATATTAGAAATTAGAAACTCACGTAGATTCGTTGGATGTGGTGTTATGATAAATGTATACGACAAAAATGTTTTTGAAATTAATATTGATATCACTAATAATATATTAATCGAAAACGAAAAAATTGATTCTTTAAATGAAATTTCCATTCAACTTAAGGAATGGTATACTAATCCATTAAAAAAGAAAAATTTACCAATTTGGGAAACTGCAACTTTGGAAAAATACGTTAAAATATTAAAGGAAATCAATGAAGAATATAATCAAGTGGACTATGAGAGAAAAGGATATTTATCACAAAAAATAACTGAGTTTGAAAGAAAAATAAAAATTATAAAATTAATTGGAAGTTACTCTGAAATAAATAAGTATTCGGCAGTTCATATTAATATTAATAATAAAACTTATGCTATTGATTACCTCTCAATTCTGGATAGATTAAATAAAGGGCTTTTAGAACTACGAAACGAACTCTGTTTAAAAAAGTTTGATATGGAATATTCAAAATTAAACCTGTCGCTTACCCGAGAAGCAAAAATAAAAGAAGCAATTGATGTAGTATATCCTAATCTTATCTACCCTAATTTTAGACCACCGCCTCCACCGCCTGATCCACCTCCATTTTGGGACAACTAAAATTCCTCCCTCTCTACCAATCCCTTTCGCGCATTTTCATAGTCTGGAGCAGATAGTAGCGATTCAAATTCTTGTTTTTCTTCCATAGTCATGTCCATTCTTGAAAAGGTGTACCAGAATGATTCTTTGTTCATGGAATCCCAATGGAGTTGCCACCAAGTTTTTTTGTGGTGTCCCAACACGTTATAAAATGTGGTGAAACCAAAAATCAAAATAAAAGCATAATTCAAATACTTAATTTGTGAAACTCTCTCAATAAAAGCCGCTAAAGGAAAAATAAGTAAAGCATAAAACTCAACCATGGAACGTGAGCCATAGCTCCCGCCAAACCACCAACACCACCAACTGGAAAGAATAAATATAGCCAGTACCAAAATAATTGGAATTGACCATTTCATTCCTTTGATTTTTTTTGGAAGAAAAAATAAGCCAACAATCGCAAAAATCATAATTGGAGTATATACAAACCATCCTTTTCGGTAGCTGAATAGAAAATCAATAATGTGCGGATTGCTGAAATAAAAATGTTCGTCTCCATAGCTCCATCTCATCCAAGTGCCACCGTAAACTTTCCAATAAAACATTTGGATAAATAAGGGGATGAAAAATAATACTATCGATAGAATTAAAGACAATTTGTTTTCAAATAAAGCTTTAATCGACTCTTTGTTGCTCCAAACATAAAGCAATGGAAACAATACAACTATAATACTTGTCGGTCTTATCAAAACCGACATTCCCAGGGCTAAAGCCACATAATATAGAAATTGTTTTCGATGATTATCTGTCCACTTTAAAGTATTGTAAATAACAACCGAAAACAGAAAGAACAAGTAAGAATGACTCATTTCTGCTTCGCTCAAACTATAGTAAAACAGATTGGTACTGATAAAAACAAGCAATATGGAAATTGCTGAAATCCAGGGTTTAAAAAAATACAACAAACTCAAATACAATAAATACAATCCGATACTTACATAAACATAAGTTCCAATCCTGAGTGAAATGCTATATGGTTTGGTATAGCCATCAGCTTTAGCATCAGATAATTTGGCAATTGAATGTCCCACTAAGAAAAAAGGAGAATACATAATTGCCATTCCACAAGTCATTTTTTGTAGCTTGGGTAGATTTGAATCTCCAACTAACCAATAACCTCTTTCATTTGGATAATTCATGCTTAAATCTCCATGAATAAACAAAGCAGGCAAATATGAATAATATTGGTTTACATCACTTCCGTAAGTAAATTGATAAGGATACTCTTTATGAATTTTCCAGGAGTTAGAAGTCAAATAAATGAATACAACAATCACTAAATAGGTTGCAAGAAACCATTTGTGTTTTAGTATTTTCATTTAAAATTATTTTTTATAAATATAGAATTTTATCTCTTTATAAAACAAAAAAAGGAAAGCCTGATGAGCTTTCCTTTTAAAATTTCTTATTTAGTATTCTTAGTTTAGTAGAGTAACATGACCGTTCTTACTTTCAACTTTAAGTCCATTAAGTTGTTTGTAAGTGATTCTCCACACGTAAGTACCAGTTGGTACTTTAACTCCATTGTGAGTTCCATCCCAACCTTCTGTTATATCAGTTGTTTCAAACATAATTTCTCCCCATCTATTAAAGATTTTGAAACTATAGTTATCTGAATCTACCGAACTGAATACTGGCATGAATACTTCATTAAATCCATCGTTATCAGGTGTAAATGCATTTGGTATGAATACATTTTCCTTGTCCAATACATTGATAATTCTTTCCACACTATCCTTACATCCAAATTCATTGGTAACTAATTGTTTTACCGTATAAGTTCCTTCAACTGGATAATTATAAATTGGATTTGGATTAGTTGATGTACTTCCATTTCCAAAGTCATATAAATAGGTTAAAGCACCTATTGATAAGTCAGTAAATATGGTTTGAGCTTCAGGAGTTAATTCATCAGGCCCTACTTCAAACCCAGCAATTGGTAGTGGATTAACAGAGATGTAATTTGTTTTAACCATTGAATCAATACATCCATAATTACTTACAGCATATAATTTAACTGTATAATCCCCTACTTCGTTATAACAGTGTGTTGGATCATTAGAAGTAGAGTTTTGTCCATCTCCAAAAGTCCAAGTGTAATTTGAAATTACCGAACCAGAAGGATCATTAATAGTTGATAAATTAGTGAAGTTATTACAAACATTTAAACATACTGTTGAATCATCTACATCAAAATCAACTATTGGATTCGATACAATTTCTATTTTCACAGTATCTGTAACGCTAATACATCCAAGATTAGAAACTTCTAAAACAAAATAATAGATCCCTGTATCCAAAGTATTAATTGTAGTATTTGGAGCATTTGGTGTTACAATAGTTGGAACAGATGTAACATTTGATTTTCCAGCATCAAATGACCAAGTAAATGTATGGTACATTTTAGATGGAATCCATCTTGAACTAACGTTCGCAGAAGTAGCTTCACAAAGAGTTTGATCTACACCAGTCAATGCTTGAGGTGTTTCATAAATTGATATTCTTACCGTATCACTTACACTTGGACATGTTCCATTAGTTACTGTCCAAACAAATACGTAATCATTTGGCACAAGTCCAGAAATTCCAGAAGTGTTACTATTAGAATTTGTAAAAGTTACTGCTGGATTTGCATCTATCTGCGTCCAAGTACCCACACTACTTCCTGAAAGAGGAGTAGCAGTCATCGTGTAGGTTATAGCCCCACAAAGTGTGGAGTCTTCTCCAGCATTTGCATTTGAAATACTGTCTATAACCAATTCAACTGTATCAGTTGCTCCGGTACAATATGCATTTGAAACTGACCATACAAATTTATAAGTACCGAAACTCAATCCGCTTAAAACTGCTTTAGGGTCAGAAGAATTACTAAATGTTGCTGTAGTTGGGTTACCAGCTAAATTAGACCAAACTCCTGT
>JBMYYT010000246.1:0-3640 GCA_049609665.1 Flavobacteriales bacterium
TAATGATGATTACAGATCATATCAATTTGCAATCTAATGCTTTAATTGGATCAAATTTAAATGAACTTGGTCCAAGATTTCCTGACATGAGCGAACCCTATTCAAAATCGCTCAGTGAAATTGCTAAATCTGTTTCAAAAGAAAACGATATTTTATTGAGAGAAGGAACTTATGTTTCCGTGCAAGGACCAATGCTTGAAACAGCTGCGGAATATCGGTATTTAGATATTATTGGAGCCGATGCAGTAGGAATGTCCACTACCCCAGAAGTGATTGCAGCCAACCACATGGGACTGCCAGTTTTGGCAATTTCTGTGTTAACGGATGAATGCGACTATAATAATTTACAGCCTATAAACATTGAAGAAATCATTGCTGTTGCTGGAAAAGCGGAAAAAGTATTGACTCAACTATTTGAAGGGGTTGTGGAGAAAATTTAAGGATTCCGATCATAAGACAACCCTAATTTCTTAGAAAGTTCTGGAAGTTTTAATTGGTTGTTTCTTATTATAACTACTCTCCATCGATTTTCAATAATTGAGTAATCCAATCCAGAATTCTCCAATTTTCCAGTCCGATAATCATAATTAATGAGCAACACATTTTTTGGAATTAATGATTTATGTTTTTTGTAAGTCAAATTTCTTCTATCTGCTCCGAGCATTGATGTCTCAGGAAAATCATTACTCAAAAGAGGACATCCATAATTATAAATTCCAACCTGCGAGAAATTGGCATCCTTGCTTTTGGAAAAAACTATTAAATCAGCATCGTGTTTTTTTGCTAATTCTTGATATAAACAACAGTTATCCTTTAAAACCTCAATGCTTTCAATAGCAACTGGACCAAAGCTTTTTCTTGAGGTGTGTTCAATAACTTTGGAATCTATGATTAAAAATTTCAGTATCAACATTACCATAGAAAGTACGAAAAGTGAAACAACTCCAACATTATATTTTCTTGTTTTAATAAGCCAAGCCAACACCAATCCTAACAAAATAGGAACAGCAAAAAACATTCTTGAAGCGGAAAAGAATACGACTCCAATTCCTTCTTCAACCTTATTAATTCCAAACGAAACTACAATAAATACAATACCTAAAATTACTGAAAGCCCCATTTTCCAATCTCGCTTGAGCAAGTAAATTGAAAGTAATAAAACGATAGGTAGAACCCACCAATTGGCAGACCAAAACACAGGATTCAAATATTGCATTGGGCGGTTTAAATTATTCAGTGTCTCCCATATTCGCTTGAAACTAAACGTGAGTTCCCACATTTCGTGAACCAAATAATCTGGGTTATCAATATAGAATCCCTTAGAAACATGAAAGAAACACAAAGGCAAAACTGCTGACAATAATACTATTAAGTAAAATTTATAAGTATTATAATTATTAAAAAACAAATACAATCCAACTGGAAAAGAGAACACAACTGAATTTGGATTTGTAACATATCCCAAAGAAGCCATTAAACCAAATAGCAAATAAGATTTATAGGACTTAGGTTCTAAGAGTGGTATAACAAGAAAAGAACTAAAGAATAGTCCATTTACAAAACCTCTTGTTATTGTTGTCATAATATCATATTCAATTGGCATGGCAAGCGGAATTACCAAAAATATGTAAGAAGGGACTACCCATCCTTTTCTAAACAAAACGAAAGCAAAAAAAAGAAAAGGCAAAATACCAACAAACATAGTCGTTAATGGCATAGCATATTGAAATGGCATCCCGAGCTTAAGAAGAGGAACTGCTAATATTGATTCTATTGCATAATTATAGTTCTGCCCATACATAAAAGGCTCAATAAACAACCCATTACTATAATCATGAGCCACTTGCCAAAAAACTAAATCATCACCACCAAAGAATAAAAAGCTAAGATTTATTAGCGTAATAAATTTACTAATTAATGTTAGAGCTAATAATCCTATAAATATAAGCTTAGAATTTCTATTGATGGTTTCAAGAATCTTCATGTTATAAATGTATAAAAAAAGCCTGTCTCGATGAATCGAGACAGGCTTTAAAATTATTAGTTAATCTATGAGATTAATCCCAAGATTTATCATCTCCAACATGAACCTCTTGAACATTAAGAACTTCATAATCAGGAGAAGAACCATCATGTTTATGGATGAATGCAACAACTTTTAAATTTGATTTATTATATCCAGTAATATCTACACTTGAATAAGTTTTAGTAGCCAATTCAGATGAACTTAAATCAATATCATCACCCGTTCCATTTGAGACGCAAGCTCTTAAAACTTCATCATTAATATATCCAGGTCCAGCGCCTGCTTGAGCACCGCTTGTACTTTCTGGAATTCCATCTTCCGTTAAATAAACAGTTAACTTAGCTCCACTAATACTTGTATTTGCTCCACAAGAAACTTTTATTTCCGCAGAATTTCCTGATACAGAAGTTTCCAACTTCAATCCACAGATTGCCGTTTTTGAAAGTTCTCTGGACACATTCGTTGCCCAATTCCCCCTACTATAAACTAACAAACCATCTTGACCGTTTGTTGTTCCTTCAGCTGGTGTTCGATTGACCGCTGATCTTGGAAAACCTGCAACTGGTAAAAACGTTTTAATTGTTGTGTAATGTGGTACCGTTAAAAAATCTCTATCATGAATAGAAGCAGCATAAACTCTTCCTGGATTAGCGCTCATTATATTTTTCATTATAGTTGCTCCATCTGGACAAAATCCGCACCACTCTCCGGTAAATTCTTCCATCAGGACTTTTTTAGTAAACGAACTTGGAACAGAAGTACCTGTTGGAGTTGGATCTTCATCAATCGGATCTTCTTTCTTACAACTTACCATTGTAATTGAAATAGCTAACATCGGAAGTATAAAATACTTCTTAGCAAAGTTTAATTTTGATTTCTTCATTTTGTTTTGTTTTGTTTTAAATTATCTATAAATATAACGGTTTTTAAATAATTGGGTTGTCAGTTAAATTAATTTGGATTGAGCATGATAAAATCAAATTTTATAAATCAATTTCTATTTATTGGGTATTTGTCTATATTTATCCAAAATCATTTTCTACTGCATGAAACTAAGCATTATAATGCCCTGCTACAATGAGGCAGGCACCATTAAAGACATTATTGAAAAAGTGCTTTCTCTTCCAATTGAAAAAGAATTAATTGTTGTTGATGATGGTTCATCAGATGGAAGTGGTGAAATAATACAATCCTTTGAAAACCATTCGGAAGTAAAAATAGTTTCGAATGATGGAAATCACGGAAAAGGTTTTTCTATAAGGGCTGGGATTCCATTATGTTCAGGCGATATAATTACAATCCAAGATGCGGATTTAGAAACTAATCCCAATAACTTACCGGAACTTGTTAAACCAATCCAAAACGGTGAGACAAAAGTGGTTTACGGCTCAAGGATATTGAATAATGACAAAAGATATTCTGCCAAATACTACTACGGAGGAAAATTAGTGACTTGGGTTGCAAATATTCTTTATAATCAGAAACTTACGGATGAACCTACATGCTACAAAGTTTTTGATGCTCAGTTGCTAAAATCTATTGAATTGAAATGCACTGGTTTTGAGTTTTGTCCAGAAGTTACTGCAAAAGTGAGCAAACTGGGCCATAAAATAA
>JBMYYT010000247.1:0-3621 GCA_049609665.1 Flavobacteriales bacterium
TTGCGACAATAAATAACCACTTTATAAACGACTTCTTTATGACGGGTAGGGATGATTTTACACTGGTCAGCTTGGTTAGTTATACAGTGGTAAAAAAACATGATAATTATGCTTAAATTCCTCAAATTGATAGGGTTTTACGATATATTTCTGATATTCTTTCCAGAGCCAAAGCTCGTGAAAGAAAGAAATAGGGAGCTTGAGGGAACAATTTGGGATAGTAACCGAAACAATCCGCCAGATCCTGGAAAGAAATCAAAAGAAGAGACGATAGAATAAAACTATATCCTTTAAACCTTTGATTACTTTGACTACCCAGTCAAAACTGCTGTCAATTTTACTTCTATTTTTCTTTTTCATATGCTTGTTTTTATTATATATATCTGGAAATTTTTAAAACCCTGGAGTATTCAGATATAAGACTGTTTTCATTTATATTTTGTACGCTTTTTATGATTTATTTATCAAGATATGACAAAGGTTTTGAAAGAAAAAGGACAGAATTTTTTGTCTGCATTCAAAAGAACTTTGAATGCATCAAAGGTTAGTTTAAAGGAAAATATATTGAATTGTTTTTCACAAGGACTCTGTCCTTGACCTGAGGTAAAAACCGAAAAAGAAAGTTGTTTCGGAATAGGGAAATTAATATCGATATATCGAAAAAATTTTGGTTCAAGCCAAATTTTTAATTTATCTTTGTTTGTGCGATATCGTACAAATTAAATAAAACAGAAAAGCTCCTACTATAGCAGGAGCTTTAAAGCACTTGACGTTATACTACAGAAAAAGTTCCACCATTTTCAGTATAACTAACAAGCCGTTTAGAGAGAGTCCCAGTATTTTTAACACAGGGTACTCTCTTTTTTTTGTGTTATTCACATCTTAATATACAAAGAGTAATTCTATCTAAGAAGGACTATTGTGCTAAAACTTGTTACTTACAAAAATACAAAAGTTATCCTTTCGTTTTTCCTTCAGTTATTAAGAAGTTATAGACAATTTACCCCAAGAATTTAACAATAATAAGAAAGAGGTAGGAAGAGTTAGTACAAAAATAATCAATAGTTTTTAGATAAAAAAAAACATAAAATTTTCTCTTATAAAATAAAAAAAGGACCAACTACAAGTAGCTGATCCCTCTTTCTTATTCCGGTTGGCCAGACCTCTCCGACCAGGACAAATATAAGCAAAATTATTGTATATTTACAATGTATTTTAAAAATTAAAGTTTAGCTCATTAGACTTTGTACCAAAGTTATGAGCTCTACGAGGTTTTTTAAGGCCAACAATTATGAGTAAACAATATGCCATTTTTCACTCCCAAAAAGGGAAAGGTTCTGGATCAGGATTAGGGAATCACATCGATAGATCTGAAGGGAAAGAATATTCATTTTCAAATGCGGACTCTTCGAGATCTCATTTGAATGTAAATGTTGCTCTAAGAAATAAAATACATCTTCTTCCACTTCAGAAATCAATTGATTTTAGAATTCAGGAAGGCTATAGGGGAAAAACTGCAATTCGGAAAGATGCAGTGAAATACATTTCCCATATCCTGACTGGCTCTAATCAAAAAATGAAAGAGCTTGAAGCAGATCCAAAAAAGTTCAAAGCTTGGGTTCAAGCAAACATCGATTTTATCAAAGATGAATTCGGAAGAGATAATATCGTTCGGCTTGCAATTCACAGGGATGAAACCACTCCGCATATTCACGCAGTAACAGTTCCCATCACAGAAGACGGAAGGCTATCTGCCAAAGAAATGTTTGGAGATAGGAAAACACTGCAGCAACGTCAAGACAGATATGCAGAACTCATGAAACCCTTTGGTTTGGAAAGGGGAGAGAGGAATTCTAAAGCCAGGCACAAAGACGTAAAGCAATTTTATTCTGATGTAAACGAACTGAGAATCGATTTTAAGGCGATTACAGACACTTTACCAAAACCAACAGCGAAACATCTATTAAATTCTAAAAAGTGGCAAGAGGAGCTTGAAACTGCGGTTGACAATCGTTTTAAAAACTTCATTGGATCCCGACAGCTTAATAGTACGAAAGCTTTAGCTCAGAACAAAGAATTACGCCAGGAGTATCAGAAGCTCAAAGATGCATATATCAAGAATCAAGAGACTGTGAATGCTCTTACTTCAGAAAAAAACAAAGTCCTCAATGAAATGGAAAGAAGAGAGGCAAAGTCTTTCAATGAAGGGGGTAGGAGAGTACTCTCAGATATAAACGAGCACCTAAAAAAGAAAGGAAATACCAAAAAATTCGGATATCAAAATAACGAGCTCACTGTTACAGAAATTATCAAAAGAGATAATTCAAATAACAGAGGAATGGGAATGTGATTCTCGAAAAACAGCCAGCAAATGAAAGTGTTTTGTAGTGTTGGATTGTAGGGCAAAAAACAGGGATTGTTAAGAGGTAAGAAGTAAAAGGGGTTAATACACTGATAATCAATACCCTTTAATCACACCCTATGTGGTTGTCAACCAAAGGGTATGTGATTACTAACCAAATAAAAAGCAAATAAAATTTGGTTAGTAATCGCATTTGATTAGATTTGTAGCCAAATAAAAATTGAAAAACATTTGGTTGTGAGTGAAGAAAAAAAGAAAAAGAAGAGTCCATATTCTCTAAAATCTTATAAAGCTAATAAGGAAAATCCATTTATAAATGACGCTTTAGAAGTGATAAATAATAATATAGTTAAGAAGTATAAAAACTCTACAAACACAGGGGAAAAAGCTATTTTGAAGGCTATTGATAACCATGGAGAAGTTTTAGGACACACCTCTTTTGTTCGTCAAATTGAGATTGATGAAGATAAATTTGCTAAAATATATTTGTCTAATTTCTCAGCATTTTGGGATTTGAAAAACCAAGCAATCAAAGTGTTTGGATACATAATGACACAGTTACTTCCAAAGCAAGATATGTTTATTTTCTTGATTGAAGACTGCATGAAACACACTGGTTATAAATCTAAAAACTCTGTTTGGATTGGTTTAGGTTCTTTAGTTGAAAATGGCATTATAGCAAGAGGTCCAGCTGATACTCTTTACTTTATAAACCCAATGGTTGTCTTTAATGGAGATCGTGTAACATTTGCTAAAACCTATGTGAAAAAAAGGAAACAAAAGGTTGTTGATCCAAACCAAACAAGTTTATTAGAACAGATTTCAAAAGAAACGGAATAACTTTCTTTTTCGGTTTTTACCTCGGGGAGAGCTTCAGCTCGGGGCAGAGCCCCACTATTAAAATTCAATATTAAAGCAATGGGAAACGTAGCAAATCACAAGTATTTAACTGACGAGCTGTATCGAGAGCTCCAGGAATCAAACTTTGCTTTTTTTGTTGAAATGAACACTAATTTAGAATTAGATTTGAATCGAATTAGAGTAGTTCTATTTCCTTATAAAAATCTATTAGATGCTGTTGAATTTAAGAAAAAGAAGGAAGAGGATTGGAAGTATTTGAACATTGATTTTGAACCTGCAGAGTTTAAAATAATTTCTTTTCTTGAGTTTAAAAAAATGCCTAACAAAGAGTATGTGGTTCAAATTAATGATGATTATGAGTTAGAGCGTTCTCAGTACCCGCAACTGGGTTTGAACTA
>JBMYYT010000248.1:0-3577 GCA_049609665.1 Flavobacteriales bacterium
GGTTTTAACGAAAATTTTGTAGCAACATCCCTAAATGGTCGTGAATTACTTGGTATGGGCGATAACCGTGGTGTTGAATTTGATTTGTATCCAAATCCATCTTCGGATTATGTGATAATTTCAATAAACTCTCCTTTAACTTATGATTACAGTGTAATCAATGTAGATGGAAAACTAATTAAGAATGGAAAAATCACCAAACAGAAGAACATCGATGTATCTAATCTGTCTAATGGAGTCTATATAATAAGAGTGAACGATGAAAATGGGAACAAGCAATTTAGAAGGTTTATAGTAAATAAATAATCTCTCATTTAGTTTTATTAAACCAAAAAAGCCTCCTTATCAATTTAATAAGGAGGCTTTTTTCAAATAGAATTAAATTCTACTAAAATCTCTCATCATTTGAGAAATGAAAATCTGCTTCGATTTGAGCATTTTCATCGCTATCACTTCCGTGACAAGCGTTTTTCGCTTTTGATTCAGCGTAAGCTTTTCTGATTGTTCCTTCGGCAGCTTCAGCAGGATCAGTAGATCCGATCAAAGTTCTGAAATCTTCAACCGCGTTTTCTTTTTCAAGAATTGCAGCTACAATTGGTCCCTCACTCATGTAGTCAACCAATTCTCCGTAGAATGGTCTTTCTTTGTGAACAGCGTAAAATTCTCCAGCTTCTTCTTTTGAAAGTTGCTTTAATTTCATTGCCTTAATTGTAAATCCGTTTTCGATAATCATATCGATAATTTTTCCAGTAGTACCGTTTGCAACAGCCTCTGGCTTAATCATTGTAAATGTGATGTTATTTGCCATTTTCTTTTAAATTTTGGGCAAAAATAATCAAAGTTTTATCAATAAACCATTTTCTTGGTTTTTATCTGTAAGTTAATTGATAATTAGCGGGTTGGCTCTTATTTATTCAATACTATTAAGTAGTTTTCAATACTATAATATTGATTACTATTTAGTTTGGCTAAATATTTGACAATGATATTCCGTTATTTTGTTTAACCATATTCGTAACAATGTCTAAAAGAGTTTTAATATTTCTTCTATTTGCAGCTTTTTCGCTTCAATCTTTTTCTCAAGACAGAAAGGTTGATGTATTGGAATTGCTCTATAAACAAGAGAATTATCGTTCCATATTGCGCAAAACCAATCGGTTAATTGATAAGAAAGGATATGACGATAATGAATTGGTTCATTTATTTAAAGCTGTAGCTTTAGCCAAACTTTCTTTGGATGATAGATACACTCGCTCCAATAAAGATGTTCTTGCTAACTCCACAGATGCCTATGAAGTTTATTATGAATTAGACAAACAGCTTGGGTTTCAGCAAAAAAAATCTGTTTTATTATCCGATTTAAAAGCGATTTACAAAAATGCAAAATCAGTATCTATTAAGTCTGATGCTTATGATTTCCTGATGAAAGGTGATGTTAAACCTAAGAAAGTAATTACAAAGAAAGAACAGGTAATTATTGTAAAAAACGAAACAGGAAGTAAAGTAAAATACGATGAAGGGTTTAAAGCTGCAGAAGTGGATACAACCTGCACAGTAGATGAACTAAGTGAGGTTGATAAATTGATTGATTATTCTAAGAAGTTTTTGGGTGTTCCCTACATTTACGGTGGAACGGGAGATGGAGGATTTGATTGTTCAGGTTATACGCAGTATATAATGGGCAGATATGGCTACAAAATTCCTCGAAGTGCAAGAAATCAAAAAGAGAAAATAAAACCAGTAAAAATTAAGAAAGCTCAAAAAGGAGATTTAGTTTTCTTTTCGAAAAACAAGAAGAAATCAAACATTACTCATGTTGGAATTGTGATTTCTGACCCTGGTGAAGATTTGGTTATGATTCACGCTTCTTCAAGCAGAGGAATTATGATTACAAATGTAACTACAAATACCTACTGGAAACCTAAATTAGTTGCGGTTGGAAGACCTGAAAAAGAGGAAGTAACTTCTGATTCAGACAACTAATATTGCTGTTCCTCCGCCAATCAGAATAATAATTAATTTCAATAAATTGAATTTGTGACTTTCTTCAGATTCAAATAGTATTGTTGTAGAAATATGTAAAAACATTCCTAAAACAATCCCCAAAATATTGTTGATTATTGATTGATTTTCAGAGAAAAAAGTGGAGAATTGAGTTCCAATAAAATTACCTAAGGGTGCCATCAGTGCAAAAATTATTAACCAAGTAAATGCAATACTTAATTTGATTTTTGATTTAATAAAAAGAGTCATTAACGCAATCGCAACAGGAAATTTATGCATCAAAATACTGATAAGAAAAGAGTTTCCATGGTGGTGTTCATGCCCATGGTTATGAATTTCATGAGTAAAATCTTTTGCCAACGGAACTCCTTCAAGCAGTGCATGTAAACATAGACTAATGAGAATAGGAGCAAGGAAACGGCTCGATTTGTTTTCGTGAACATGAATGTGACCGTGCTCAATTCCTTGAGAAAAATACTCTAAAATAAGTTGTATCAAAAAACCAAATAATACATAGATACCTATAGTGTAATTACGATTTCCATATACCTCAGGAATCAAATGCAGTACAGAAATAGCCAACATAAATGCTCCACTATAAGCTAATATATATTTGAGGCTTCCAGTTATTTTTTCTTTTAAAAAAAACACTAAAAAACCGCCTAAAAGCACAACACCAATAAGAGATATGTAAGTTATTAAATCATCCATTTTTCTTCTGAGTAATCAATATTAATCTATCCGATTTTGTTTCATCAAAGTCGTCTAAAGAATAATTGCCAAAGATAGCAATGATATTCAAATTAGAATGAGAAAAAAGAGCTTTAAAATCAGAAAGTGTAATTGCTTGCACAATCTCTTTAAAAGAGTGGTTTTTGTTATCCGATTCAAAATCAATCTGTTTTATTATTCTTCCGTCTTTTAGTTCTTTTTGAATGTTGAATTCAATTCCATCGATGGTTTTCTTTTCTTTGGGAATCAAATCTGCAATTACTTTTTTAGCATTAAAAAAATCTAACACAAAAATTCCCTCTTCGGTCAAGGATTTTTCAACCGATTGAATCATTTTGATATTTTCAGCATCAGAATCAAAATATCCAAAACTGGTAAATAAATTGAGAACGAAATCAAATTCATTCTCTTTATATACTTCTCTCATGTCATGAACATCAAAATTCAACCCTTTTGTAAGAGATTTTTTGGCAGTTTTAATGCTATTTGGAGCAAAATCTACTCCTGTCACATTGTGTCCAAGTTTGTTGAGGAATATTGAATGACGGCCCGCACCACAAGCCAAATCAAGAATAGTATCTCCCTCATTTGGTTTTAAATATTGAGTTAAATTGGTTAAAAAATATTCAGCCTCTTTGTGATCTCTATTTTTATAGAGAATGTGATAGAAAGGAGAATCAAACCAAGAGGCAAACCAAGGTTTTTTATTGATATTTTTCATTTCTCGGTGTTTTTACAAATATCTGATTTCCGAGAGAAAAAGAAAACTCCAATCCTATATTTTTTGATGGTACTGCAAACAACAAAAGCCCTGCTATTGCAGAGCTTCTGAATATGTTGA
>JBMYYT010000249.1:0-3571 GCA_049609665.1 Flavobacteriales bacterium
ACTACAATGAAAATTTTGCAGTTGAATTGGAAACTAAATTTAAAGAAGCGATTGATTCTCTGCTGAGTCAAAATGAAATTTACAGAAATAGACTTCCAAAAAAGATAAGTAGAGAGGTAGCTTTGGAAGAACTCACGATACTTGCTACCGACTCAAATTCAGAAAAAAGAGCAAAGAAATGGTTATTGTTTAAGAAAAAAAGATTCGGAATTTCCCCAAAAAGAAAAATCAATTACCGAGAATTTATTCAATATTTCTATCATAATTTTTACTTGAAATTAGTTTCAAAATCTTTGTTGAAATCAGGGATGTATGTGTTTAAAAATGCTAATTTAATCAATGAATTCGGGGATAGTATAAAAGAGGATTATTTTCAACTTAGGAATCAAACCAAGTATAGCAAAGAGGATTTTCAATCTGTTTCTCAAAATTTTATTAACCAGATTAGTGAGATTAAGTTAAAATTAGAAAGCAATTATCAGGAGTTAACCTCGCATTTTTACAAAATGAATAATGATTACACTTATTCTCTTTCCAATAAGTTGAATTTGCTATCAATCAATGATTTGGTAGAGACCGGAGTGGAAGAAAAGATGGATAAAGCAAAGAAGAACCAAACCAAAATTCTGAATGCTTTTCCAAAATACTTTGTGAGAAATAATACGTTATTCAATAATGCGATTCTATTAGATATCTCACTTCATGAAATACATCCAGAAATTGATTCCGTTATTAATGAGACTATTTCTTCAATAAATAGATTGAGTATTAAGCCCCAAATTAACTTATTGAAGCAATATGATAAATTGGACAAATCTCTTTTAATCAATGATTCACAGACTAAGTTAGAATTGATTAAGTTTATTAATAAGTTACCGCTCTTTTCTTTTGATACCGAAGAATTGATTAATAATACGATTAGAAAAGTAGAAAAGATTGTCTATAAATTAACTTCATCCTTGGAGATAATGGACGGAGAATCCATTAATAATTTTAACGAAATTCAGGATAATACGGTTAGAACAAATTCGATACAATTACAAAAATTAATCTTGTTTTCAGTTGAGAATAAATTGATTAACTCATTAAATCAAGAATCGGATTCACTCCAAAGAGATTTGAATGAATTGATGAGTGGTTTTAAAAATAAGTCAATTACTATTGAGACGGTAAACTTTGAAAACGAAGAAGAAATTGCGGTTGAGGTGAGAGAAGATTTATCGACTTCAGTTACCAGTTTGGAGGATGCAATTTTGACACGCTTTAAGAATTACATTTCGCTCGTGCACAATGAATTGGACGAGATTTACAAGATTCTTGATTATGATTTTATTGCAAACAATAGTGCTCAAATAAATCAGTATATCAAAAAATCGGGAGTTACTGTTTCCAGAATTTCTCGATTTATTACTTCCACAAAGAAACAAATTAAGAAGAAAGTGGGGGAAACTTTGTCTTTTGTTGATAGGCAAAGAGACGAATATTTGATAGCAGAATTTAAAAGCAAGCACAAAGGAAAAGTCAATACAAGTTCGGTGGTGTCTGGATTTATGGAGAAAGTTAAAATGTCTAAAAGCATTAAAGAGCAAATTCCATTTTTTTACAAAAAACTGTTTCTGGGAGATCATGCAGCACCTGTTAATATTGATTATAGAGAAAAAGAAATTGAACAAGCGAATAAAGCAATTCAATTATTGAACAAAAAATCGGGTGGAGCTATCTTGATATTAGGCGAACAGCTATCTGGAAAAAAATACTTTTCGGATTATGTTTCTGCACGTTTATTAAAAAGAGAAGTAATTACCGTAGACCCATTCATTGAAAATAAAATAGTCTCTAAATCTTTTGAAAGCTCCGTTGCCACTGCTTTTGGCAATGAGGCCTCTTTGAATGAAAATCTTACTGATTCAAATGCAAAAACAATAGTTTTTAATAACATTGAGAAATGGGGAGTAGATATTGCAGTGCTTGATACTATTAAGGAAATGGTAATGAAACATGGCAAGAAACATCATTTTATAATTAATGCTTCAGCTCCTTTTTACACCTATTTGAAAACCATTAATAGTTGGGATGAAGTTATTATCTCCACTATTCTTTTATTGCCGCTTAAAAAGGAAGGTTTTATAGATGTTATGAAATTAAAGCACCAAGCAGGCGGATTAAAGTTTGTATTAAATTCGAAGAAAGAAACCGAATTCACTCAGCGTCAGATTAACACTTTCTTTCAAAAATATCACTCAACTTACAAAGGTAACTTAGGAAGAGCGTATGCCGCTTGGGTCAATAATATCGAAGGGGTCGAGGAGAGTTTAATTTATATCAAAGAACCTAAAACGATTTATTTTCCTGATATTGAAAATCCAGATTGGTTGGCTTTATTGAAATTATTTACTCTATTTAATGAAATAAGCAATAGCCAATTACAAGTTGTTTTTGAGAATAATTACGCTTATAACTCTGTAATCAATCAAATGAAACGTGTGCAATTAATCGTGGAACCAAAAAACGGAGTATTTGAGCTCTCTGAAGAAGCAGTTTATTATGTGACTCAATATTTAATGGATAAAAAAGTTATCGAATAATGGAGGATATTTTTAACATAGATTTATCTCAACTCTCAATTCTCAATTTTATTGGGTTATTGGTTTTGGCTGGTTTTATTTATGGCTTTCTTTGGTTGTTCAATAATTACTTAATCTTACTTATAGTTCAATCCCCGATTCGTAGAAAAAAAATACAAGAGAAACTCCCTGCAATATCTACTCTTAGTTGGATGGTATTTTCCCTGTATGCACTTTATATTTTTATAAAGCCATTTCCTTTTTTCGGTGTTCTTCTTAGTTTGATTGGAATATATTTGAGTAGGGGCTATCTAATAAACCTTATCAACGGATTATTCGTGAGATTAAAAGGAAGTATAAAGATAGGACAGGATATTTCTATAGCCGATAGGTCTGGATTAGTAACAAAAATGAATTCCTTTGATATTGAAATAGAAAACAGAAAAGGGGAGTTAATTCAAATTCCTTATGGTTTTTTGGCTCAAAAAGAGATTGTTAAAAAAGATTTTTCGACTGACTTTTCTTCTCATAGTTTTTCAATAGTTGCAGATGAACAAGTCTCTGAAAGTCAAATAAAATCAAACTTAATTCAAATGCCATGGGTTACTTCAGTTTTTGCTCCAAAGGTTACAAGAGTCATGCAGTCTGAGGGAAATATTAATTATGAAATATTAGTGTATTCCTTGGATGAGAAATTTCATTCTCACATTGAAAATGACTTGAAAAGAAGTCTTTTAAAATAATTTTTTAAATCCATTTTTGGTATAATTATTGACAACTATGTTACCATGAAAAGTCCATTAATACTTATTATTTTTACTTGGATGTCTTTCCTTGCTTTGGGACAGAATGTAATGTTAATGCACTCGAATAATAGCACATTGGTTACTTTTTATGACAAAGTAAATTTAAGAGAGGCTCCATCTACAGATTCAAAAATTTTAGCAAGTTTGGATGAAGGTATTCGGATACAACAAGTTTATACAACAGTAAAGGATACCATAAAT
>JBMYYT010000250.1:0-3570 GCA_049609665.1 Flavobacteriales bacterium
TATGTGGCTCAAAGAGCCATAGAGAATATTGCGTTGTTAGACTATCCAAAAGACAAGTTACAAATCCAAATATTGGATGATTCAACAGATGAAACAAGCGAAATTATTCAAAATAATTTATTGAAATATGAAGAGAAGGGGATTTCCATTCATCACGTTCAAAGAGAAGTAAGAGAGGGATTTAAGGCTGGGGCTTTGGATTATGGAATGGATTCTTGCAAAGGAGAATTCATTGCTATTTTTGATGCAGATTTTATTCCTGAGTCAGATTTTCTGATGAAATTAATACCGTATTTTGCAGATGAAAATATAGGAGCTGTGCAGACAAGATGGACGCATATTAATGAGAAGTTCTCGTTTTTGACCCGTGCTCAGGCAATTATGTTGAATACTCATTTTGCGGTGGAGCATTTAGGGAGAATCTCAAGTGGAGCTTACATCAATTTTAATGGAACCGCTGGGGTTTGGAGAAAAGAAGCTATTAAGGATGCTGGTGGTTGGGAGGCAGACACACTTACTGAGGATTTAGATTTAAGTTACCGAGCACAATCCAAAGGATGGCGGTTTAAATACCTGTTTGATGTGGAATCCCCAGCAGAACTGCCAGTTTCAGTAGATGCTTTTAAAACTCAACAATACAGATGGTCAAAAGGAGCCGCTGAGTGTGTAAAAAAGAATTCTAAATTACTTTGGAAATCTTCTTCAAGCCTCTGGGCTAAGCTTGCTGGGACAGTTCATTTATTGAACTCTTCCCTTTATATTGTAGTATTTTTATTGGTGATTTTAAGTCCATTGGTTTTCTGGATGACTCAAAATAACATGATGTCAATTGGAAATGTTGAGTTTATCAATTACTCTAATTTATTTATCACTTTTAGTATTCCAGTGATGTTTTTGGTTGGCCATTTGATGGCTTCTGAAAATAAATGGCGTGAGTTAGTCTGGTTTCCGATTAACTTTTACCTGTTTCTTTGTATCAGTATTTCAATCTCTTTTTATATGATGATAGGAGTAATAGAAGGTTATTTTGGAATAAAATCTGATTTCGTAAGGACTCCAAAATTTAATTTAAAGTTAAGCTCATTCGATTCACTAATTAAACAAGGATATGCTTTTAAATCAGAAAAAAATATAACTGTTTTTGAAGGGATTATTTTATTATATGGACTATTGGTATTGGGAATGGGTGCTTTTCACGGCAATCTACTCATAGCAAATTTCGGACTTATGATTTCTATTGGATTCAGCCTAAAAGTATTTTTTCCAACTAAAATTTTTAGGTTTTAGTCAGTTTAAATATTTTTATTTTTTCACTGTTGTAAATCAATTCGCCTGCATTATTTCCAATTTCAATCGGCTCTTTTTTATCAGTGACAAAAAGGAGATATTTACCTCCTAAATTATTGAAATCTTGTACTTTTCGAGGAGTAAGTTCTTCCGTAGTTTTAAATTGCCATCCTCTTTTATTAAGAAAAAATAAGCTTCCATTTTTTGAATGATCCGGAGCAACAATGAATACCGCATCTTTCGGAATATTCAATTTTTCAATTTCTTTTAGTTCTTTTTCAATGGTTATTCCAGTAAGCGATATTTCATCAGGAGTAGCCGTTAATCTACCATTTAATATTCTTTTAGAATCATCTATTCCTATCAGTATTATTATCAAAAATAAAACCTTGATGAAAAGGTGGAAAATATTATTTTCAGTGATCTTTTGAAGAACAACAATTCCATTTATTACAATCAAAAGGAAAGCAGGAAAAAAAGTAATAAAATAATAATCATGATGTCTAAATTGAGAATAAAACAAAATAAAGAAAGCAATACTCCCCGAAAGAAGAATTGACGATATCCAGAATAATTTGTTTTTTAAAGTTTTAAATCCAATAAACTGAAGTATTACCATTACGATTATTAAATAAAATGAATTGTAATTGAAGTAGGAAGAGCTCCAATATTCTGAAATGGCTTTCCAGACTTCAGAAATTTCAGAAGAAGAAATGCTCCAAATTGCTCTTGAACTGGTAGTAAAATATCCTGAGTTGTAAGTGGAGTTGTAGTTTAAAATATATAAATTCCAGGCAATTACAGCTAATACCCCAAGTGATAAATAAATAAGAACTGATTTGACCTCTTTATTCAGTTTTTGCTTTTTGAAAATTAAAGTTCCAACATAGAAAACTGCGATGCTTAAAGGATTCATCAAGAATGTAATCTTGATTAGACTTCCTAAAGTAAAGAAAACAGTACTCCAAATTAATGTTCGTTTTCTTTTATTCGCATCATATTTCACAAAGAAAAACCAACCAATAAGCGTAAACCCCAATGCTCCGGGGTCAGGCAAATAATTAAATGAATAGTAGTTAAAAACTGTGGACGTAAATACCAATAAAGCAACCATAAATGCATAGAAATAATCTTTCAGGATTCGATAAGAGATATTGAATACGCTGTATATACCCGCATATACAATTAGTAAATTGAGCAGTTTAAGGATGTAATAGTTTTTCCCAAAAAGAGAATAATAGCCCGCAGAAATGTAATATAAAATTGGAAATTCGCAAGCTGCTCTTCCTTCTATGCTTTCAAAATTGAACAAGCTTGGATTAAAGAAACCATTTCCAGTATTGAAATACTGCGAAGCAAAGGCTAAGCTATCCGTTTGTCTTATGTAGTGAATACCCGAGGGTCCTGAAAAAAAATATTGATCTAATCTTAGATTAAAGTATAATCCAATCAAAACACCTATAAAGCTCAATTTCATAATTATATTGAGTTTATAGTCAGTGATTTTCATTTCTTTTTTATTGTGTTTTTAAATGTAGTGATTTTTAAGAAACATGATTTAATATTGATTCCTTTCGTATTATTTTAAAATCCAAGTTTCATTTCAGCCCCTTTTAAATCAAATTCGCTCCAGTCTTTAATGTGATAATTAATTTTTTCTTTCTCAAAATCAGCAAAATTTTTCATCCCGATTCCAATAAAATGTAGTCCCAAATTTTGAGCTGTTTTTAAATCCCAAATTCCATCCCCAACAGAAATTACATGTTCAAAAACATCAACTTGATAATAAGATTTAGCCCTGTTTATAGCCTCAGAAACTATTCCTTCTCTTTCATAAATTGCGTTTGAACCCACTACTAAATTTGGATTATAATTTATTTGAGCTTGATTCAATTTTACATAGGCGGGTTCTAATAGTGAGCCTGTTGCAAAAGCAATTGCATAATTTGATTTTTCATCAAAAAAGTCAATTGTTTTTTTAGCTCCATTAATTTCAGAGACTTTGTTTAAACCTAAAATTAATTGGGTCATGTGGATTTCAAAACTTGGAATAAATGAAAAGTTAAACTTCTTTTTCAGATTATTCTCGAAGTTTATTTTTAAAATGTAACTATCTGTATGATGCTTGTATTCTCTCCAGTTTTGGTCAATATCCGTTATACCAAAACTTTTCATTGTATTGATATAAGCCAATTGATGCTGTACTTCACTTTTAGTTAAAGTGTCATCAATATCAAAAACTATGAGGTTCATAGGTTTAATTAAAAGGAGTAATCATTTTAT
>JBMYYT010000251.1:0-3562 GCA_049609665.1 Flavobacteriales bacterium
TCATCTGCTAATAATACATTTCTCTCTTTCAGTAATCTCTCCATTTTTTCTTTCTCATTATCAGCAAAATGAAACTGATTCCCCTGTTTATTCCGTTCTACATTCTTTATCAAATCAACCGAATTGGTTGCAACTAAATTTCCATTGTCTGCAAATGCATTATTACTCTTAAAACCAACATAAACCAAAATAGATAATACCAAAACACTAGTTCCGATGAAAAATAACAAACCAATCTTACCAAGTCCAAAAGTCTTTGAAACAAAACTTCCTTTGGCTAAACCTGTTTGATAAGTTTCCCAAAATTCTTCTTTAAAATTCCCTTCTTCTTTTTCAGCTGCTTTTTTAAATAAGTTTTCTAATTCGTCTTTCATATCCTTAATTTTTAATAATCAGTTGCTTTGAGCAAAGCATTATTCTTTTCCAACATTCTCTTTAATTTCAATTTAGATTGGGTTACGTGCCATTTGGAAGTGCTTTCTGAAATCCCTAAAAGTTTCGAAATCTCTCTGTGTTTGTAACCATCTATTGCATATAAGTTAAACACCTGCCTTCCCATATTTGGCAAGTGATCCAATAGATTTAATATATTATCCTCTTCAATAAAAGTTGCTATATTATTATCGCTGGTATAAGTTTTAGTGATCTCACTAAGTTGAACTATTTTAAGTGCTTTTACTTTTCTTAACTCATCAATAGAAGCATTCACCATTATTCTCGCAGCCCATGGGTTAAAGTTTTTTTCAGTGTCATATTTGGGCAAGTTTTTAATCACTTTATAAAACGCAATATTCATTACTTCTCTTGCTCTCTCTTCCTCTTTCATATACCTTTTACAAATAGGAAAAAATTCCTTGTAGCAATACTTATATAGCTTATACTCGCCATCAGATTTCCCTTGTTTACAGAGATGAATAATATGTAGAAGTTCTTTTGTTTTCAAAACAGGTTCATTTGACTCTCTAATTATACTACGTGTTCGTATCTAAAAAAAGTCAGGTATCAAGATAATTAAATATTAATAATCAAAAACTATTCATCCTGATATCTTCTCTAACCCGTTACACGGCTTAGGATAATTATGAAATATCATCAGACTAAAAAATTAATTATTTAATAATTAGGTACAATATTTTTGATTTTATGGCAAGTTCAACAAAATCTTGTTTAACTTTGTATTAAAATAGTTAAACAAAAAAGATGAAACATTTTTTAATACTTTTAACCATCATCTCTTCGACCTCCTTAATTTCACAAACAACTGGAGTAATTAAAGGAACAGTAAAAGATAAGAACACGCAAGAACTTCTTGCTTTCGCCAATATCATAGTGGAAAACACTGAATATGGAGCAACAACAGACTTCGATGGAAATTATAGATTAGAGATTCCTACTGGAACTTATAACCTGATTGTTTCGTTTGTAGGTTATAAAACCGATAAAAAATTCAATATCGAATTGAATTCTGGGAATGCCCAAATAATCAATTTTGAACTATCTCAAGGAGATGAACTCAAAGAATTTGAAGTAGTTTATGACAAAGAAAAGGAAGTATCAACCACAGATATGGTTACTCCCCTATCCGTTCAACAACTTACTGTTCAAGAAATTAGATCTAATCCAGGAGGAAATTTTGATGTTTCAAAAGTAGTTCAAACTCTCCCAGGTGTTGGAGGTTCTGCAGGTGGTGGAGGTAGAAATGACATCACAATAAGAGGTGGAGCGCCTAATGAAAATGTGTATTATTTGGACGGAATAGAAATTCCAATTATCAATCATTTCCAAACTCAAGGTTCATCAGGAGGAGCACAAGGAATTTTAAATGTATCCTTTATCCAAGATTTAAAATTAAGTTCTTCTGCTTTTGATGCCCGTTATGACAATGCACTTGCTTCTACTTTTGTAATCAACCAGCGGGATGGTAACAACGAGAAACTATCTGGAAATGTAAGAACCAGTTTAACAGAAAGCTCTTTTACCTTGGAAGGTCCATTGAGTAAAGATAAAAAAACTGTTTTTCTTGCCTCTGCAAGAACGAGTTACCTCGATTTACTATTTACCTTAATCGATTTACCTATTCGTCCAAATTTCTCAGATTTTCAATATAAAGTAACGCGTCAAATTGATAAAAAGACCACATTTACAGCATTGGGTGTTGGAGCAATTGACCGATTCAAATTTGCTGAAACTAAAGACGAAACTCCCGAAAACACTTACTTAAGAGGCTCTCTTCCATTTATTAACCAATGGAATTACACAACAGGATTTGCTTTTAAAAGATTGGTTAAAGATGGTTTTTACAACCTGACTTTAAGTAGAAATATGTTTGACAATCAACTCGATCAATTTGAAGGAGCACAGAATGACAAAGAAGAATTTAGAAACTTAGGATTAAACTCTCAAGAGATTGAAAATAAATTCCGTTTCGACATGAATAAGTTCAAAAACGGATACAAATTATCCTACGGAATAATGGGACAGTATGTAAAATACAACACCTCGATTTTCAACAAAATATCAAGTGAGATTAAAGATTCCTTAGGAAATGTAATTGCTCCAGAAGTAATATTGAATTTTGGAAGTGCTATTGATTTTTTCAAATATGGAGCGTTTGCTCAACTTTCAAAAAACTTATTCAAAGAAAAACTATTGATCTCAGCAGGGTTAAGAACAGACATGAATTCTTTTACTGACAATGGGAACAATCCTTTGAGAACATTATCACCGAGAATTTCCTTCTCCTATAAATTAGCTCCAAAAGTCGATTTAACGGCTTCTATCGGAAGTTATTTCAAAATACCCACATATACCTCATTAGGTTTCCAAGATAACTCAGGAGCTTATATAAATCGAAATATGGAATACATCCAGTCCAATCATTATGTGCTTGGAGGACAATACATTCCAAATAGCGGGTTAAGAATTACGTTAGAAGGTTTTTACAAAGAATACAACAACTACCCTGTTTCTATTGCAAATGGTTCTTCTCTTGCCAACCAAGGGAGTCAGTTTGGCTCAATTGGAAGTGAAGCAGTATCGAGCACTGGAAAAGGAAGAACTTACGGAGCAGAGCTTTTCATTCAACAAAAATTAGTAAAAAACATCTTTTACGTGTTGAGTTATACCTACGTAAGAAGTTTATACTCAGGACTGGATGGAGATTTTGTAGCCTCAGCCTGGGACAACCAACATTTAGTTTCTGGAACAGTGGGTTACAACTTTAAGAAAAACTGGAAAATTGGAGCCAAATACCGTTTTGCAGGTGGAGTTCCTTATACTCCTTTTGACCCAGTAGCTTCACAAATGCAGTTTGCTACTTTAGGAGTTGGCGCATTAGATTTCAACAGGTTAAATCAAGAAAGATTGGATAATTTTAGTCAATTCGATTTACGAGTAGACAAAATTGTAAATCTCAAAAAGGTAAGTATTGATTTCTACATAGATATTCAAAATTTGTTCTTAACCGAGCAAGAAACTCCTCCTTACTACACATTCAAAAGAAATGCCGACAACACAGGTTTTGAGACCACAGACGGTCAACCTCTCAAGCAAGATGGCTCGA
>JBMYYT010000252.1:0-3317 GCA_049609665.1 Flavobacteriales bacterium
TTGATAAATTCTCATACTCACCAGAAATTATGGCAAGTTTTGGCTATGAAGTAGAAGAGTGGCAAACTACATTTAACTTATTCTACAAATACACAGGAAGAGTTTTAGGCTTCACTGAAAACGAATTTGGAGAAGTAGCCCAGTTTGAGGTTCAAGACTACAGCATGATGGATGTATCGGTAATTAAGTATTTTTTCGATAAGAAATTAAACTTAACAGTTGGTGCAAAAAATTTATTTGATGTTGGAAATATTAATTCAACTCAATTGATTAGCGGAGTTCACAGTGGAGGTGGAGCTCAGGTTCCAGTTGCTTGGGGCAGAACTTATTTTACAAAATTGGTTTTAAATTTTTAACTTTGATTCATGAAAAGATTACTTTTTATACTCATATCAATTTCTTTGTTTTCTTGCTTAAAAGAAGAAGAACCAATCGAGCCTTATGATAGAGGGGGCGTTCAAACTGGAGGAGTAGACATCAATGATAATTCTGATTACTCCAAACAGATTTATTACGACATGGCGCAAAACAAAGTGGTAAGAACGGTTAATCGAGACTCTTGGGATTTAGGTTTCGAATCAACACCTACAGGTTTTAATATTATTACCAATACTTCTTGCAAAATGGTGGTTGCCAAAACTGGAAAAACCGATTTTAGTGAGGTTACTGATATAACTTCAATGACGTTGGATTATAATTGGGACGATGCTTCAGGAAATCCTGACTCACTTGCCTTGCGAGATTGGATAGTTGCAGGAACTCCGACTAATGAAGTGTTTGTGATAGACAGAGGAGAAAAGCCAAATTTAGCCGCAAGAGGATTTAAGAAATTTAAAGTAATTTCTGCAAACCCAACTGAGTTTGTTATAGAATACGCTAATATTAATGGCAGTGATTTTCAGAGAAAAACAATCACAAAAAATCAAGACAAAAATTACACTAATTTTTCATTCGAAGAAGGAGGGAAGGTAGTAGAAGTAGATCCTGATGCTACTGAATGGGATATTGTTATTACTCAGTATTTAGCTACTTTTTATGAGCTTACCCCTCAATTAAATTATTCGGTTAGTGGGATACTGATTAATCACAAACAATGTAAAGGAGTCAAGGTATTTGACAAAGAATTTAGCTCAATTACTATCTCTGACTTAGGCAATTATCCACTGAATGATTCTGCCAATGTTATAGGGTTTGACTGGAAACTATACGATTTTGACGAAGCAACTTACGCTATTGTTCCCGGCAAAAATTATATTCTTCAAAATCATTCAGGAGTTTATTTCAAAATGAGAATGATTGATTTTTATAGCTCTACAGGAATAAAAGGAAGTCCGAGATTTGAGTTTGAGCAGCTATAATTTTTTATTACTTTTATTCCTATGAAATTATTTCTACAAATAGTAGTTGTCTTTATTTTTATAAATTATGTAAGTTGCAGAAAACCAGTAAAAGGATGTACCGATGTTTTTTCTGAAAACTTTAATGTTGATGCAGACGAAGATGATGGTTCTTGTTCATATCGAGGTAGTGCAGTTTTTTATCACAACCAACAAACCTCGCAAAACTTGATAGCAGCTGGAGTTACAAATGTTAAACTCTTTGTTAATGATGTGTTTTTTGATGCTATGTCACCAAATATATATTTCAGTATTGAACCTACCTGTTCACACTCAGATGCAATGTTAATAAATAATTACGGTACTGGTAATGAAAAAAACAAAAGCTTCAATTACAAAATAAAAGATCAAAACAATGTAGTGTTAGCTTCTGGGATTTTTCAAATTTTAGCTAATAAATGTAATGCAATAAAATATTCTTACTAAACTTTGTATCTTATGAATCACGCTCTTCTTCATAAAGAAAAAGCAATTCATCTTCTTCCATTTTATAAAAACGACAATATACTTTATTGTTGTAATAGCTTCTTTTCTCAACAGTATCAATAATCCCATTTTTGAAATTTTTAACCACTGCAATTCTAAATTCAGGATTCTTGTCATATTTCCTTTTCTCTTCAATAACTATTCTGCTTATTTGGTTGTTTTCGAAATATAAGTTCTTGTCCCGAAAAACATAACCTGAAGTGTCTTTTGTATTGAAAACTCCATCGCCAGGATAACCAGCAAAATTCGCTGTGACTGATATAGTTGCAAATCTTTTATTGTTATATTGAATCTTGAACTTGAAAGTTTGTTTTCCAACATCTCCATATATATTGGTGAAATTCAAAGAGATTTGCTTTCTCCAATCAGACACTTCTTTTTTTGAGAACTTAATCATGTCAGAATATTCAGTTGGCTCAATAAATCTATTTCTTCCGGTTTTTAACCAAATTCTTGATACTGAATCTTTACTGACCAGTTCTAAATCAATAGTTTTAAATTCATTGAAATCAAGGGTTCCCAAGTCATAGTTGAATTCAGATTGATTTAATTCTACAAATTGGAGATAAACAAATCCTTTAATTCTAACCACAAGCCTGGGTTCATTAAGTGCATTAGATATAACTGTCATTGATTTATTAATTGGACCAATTCTCTTGGTGTCATATCTACATCCAATAATTGCTGTATCTCCCGGCTGAAGAGGTTTTCTAAGCCACATTGGAACAAGGCAACCGCAACTTGATTTTACTTGAGAAATAACCAAAGGAGCATCTCCAGTATTGACAAACCTGAATATTCCTCTTCCATCTTGATTCTTTGTAATAGAGCCATAATCATGAATTTTTGAAATAAATGTAATTTCTTGAGAAGAAGCTGAACTACTCAAAAATACTAAGAGTAGAAGATTAAGAGATATTTTTATGAAAAATTTCACAGTCAATATTAGTAAAAAATAAAACTGTATTTAATTCTTTAACAGAATTTTATCTATCTGTAAAATCAGTAAACTTGTTCTGGTCTTTATTCCAACTCATGTAATATACTCCCAAAGTTTGTTTAGTAATATTTTGAATTTTACCATGAAATTTAAAATTATCACAGTTGAACGAGGATTTAGTAATTTTTACTTTTATTTTCTTCTTGTTAATAAATCGATAACTTTTCTTTGTAATACTTCCACCATATTCACTGTCACTTGTGCAATCTCTTGTTTCCAAAGCAATACTGAATATTTCTGATAGCCCATTTTGGGTATCTAAAGTATAAACACTTTCCATTTTTTCAATATGAGGAACCGAAGAAGAATCGATTGATTTGTAGTTAAATATACTGTCAATTACAAACTTATACAACTCCTTATGTTTAAATAAAGTATTCTGATTAATAGAGTCTTTCAATGAATCTTTTTGAAGATTTAGTTTATTGTTGTTT
>JBMYYT010000252.1:3327-3538 GCA_049609665.1 Flavobacteriales bacterium
AAGGAACCGAAGAAGTAGGATAATCAATATTATAGATTATGTTCTGTATTCCATCATTATTCCAATCTTCAATTCTTAAAGTGCCATTATGATATTTACACCCTTCTATGAAATCACTTTCCAAAATTTGTTGTTCATTGTTAATCAGTGCAACATAGTAAGAGTAATATAGTTTACTACCATCCTCATATTTAATTTTTACCAAATAGTT
>JBMYYT010000253.1:0-3531 GCA_049609665.1 Flavobacteriales bacterium
CCACTACTGGTCCTGCCAAACACCCTCTTCCTGCTTCGTCACAGCCAGCCTCAATTTTTGATTTATCGTAATGGAGTTCAAGCATTTTGTCTTATTTCGATACAATTTTTTTCGTTCCTCTTTAAAAATCACTCAATATGACAAAAAAGTGATTTATTAAATATGCGTGTTAATCAATTATTGATTTTCATAAACCTCAACAATGGTTTGCCATACTGTATTAGCTGTTTTATCCCAGCTAAATTGTTTAGCTCTTTGTTTTCCGTTTTCTATTAATTCTTGGCGTAAACTATCGTCAGTGAACACTCTTTTCATTCCGTTTTTGATGTCTTCAATTGAAAATGGATTTACATAAATTGCTGCTTCTCCACCTACTTCGGGAAGAGAGGTGGCATTTGAGGCAATTATTGGCAATTCGCATTTCATTGCTTCCACCAATGGTATACCAAAACCTTCGAAATAAGAAACATAAGTAAGCGCTAAGCCCGAGCTATAAATTGCATTGAGCTCATCCGGTTGGATGTGACCCGTAAATACAATGTCGTTTTTATACGTGAGCTCTTCAAATCCCTGTTTCATTTCATTGTTCCACCAATATTTTTCGCCTACCATCAGTAGCTTAACCTCCGACTTGGTTTCTTTCTTAAACAAATCGAAAGCCTTAAAAAGATTTACGATGTTTTTCCTTGGATGAAGTGCACTTACAAACAGAAAATATGCTTTTCCTTCCGTAAATTTACTTCTTGTAGTTTCTTGTTTTTGTTTGGAAACTGGTGAGAAAAAATCTCCAATTCCATTGTGGGCAACTGTTATTTTATTTTCATCTATATCAAAACTTTTTACAATATCTTGCTTCGAATATTCAGAAACAGTAACGATTTTACTTGCCTTCTTTGCGAATTTTGGGAAAAAATAATTTACGTATTTCTTGTTCCAAAAAGGCAAATCTTCTGGATGATGCACAAAACTTAAATCATGAATTACCGGAACTTGTTTTACTTCTGACCCTAAACTCAAATATCCATCTGGAGACAAGAAAACATCAATATCATGTTTTTTTAAGGCTTTTTTTACACCAAACTCAAACCATAAATAATATAAAAAAGGATGTCGAGCTGGGGGATTGATCACTACGGGAGTTACATTTTCTCCGTAAATAAATTTTTCATCGTACTTTCTGTCAAAGAAAAAGAAAAACTCATGCTCGGGATGTTGCTCAACGATTCTTTTGGTTACTTCATGAGTAAACCATCCAAAACCTTCGAGTTTTTTGGGTAATAAAAATCTGGTGTTTATAGCAATTTTCATCAGTCCCCTAAATTAGTTTAATAAATAATATTAAAAAATTCTGTTTCTAATTCTTTATAATGCCATCAACAACAAGTCAATATTTTTAAACGGAATATTAAACGCTTCTCCAAGGGTTTTGCTGGTTAACATTCCTTTGTAAACGTACACTCCATGACGAAAACCCCTGTTTTCTCTTACCATTTTTGCGATTCCTCCTTCTTCTCCTATTTCGATTAAAAGCGGAGAAAATATATTACTTAATGCAAAGGATGCTGTCCTGGAAACTGAAGAGGCAATATTGGGCACGCAATAATGAATTATGCCATGTTTTTTGAAAGTAGGGGAGTTGTGGTTCGTTACTTCCGAGGTTTCAAAACATCCGCCTTTGTCAATGCTCACATCCACAATCACTGATCCTTCTTTCATTTTTTCAACCATTGCTTCTGAAACCACACAAGGCGATGCTCCGTTTGGAGATCTCAATGCTCCAATAGCTACATCAGCTCTCATCAAGGCCTTTTCAAGAACTTTTGGATTTATTATAGAAGTCCAAATTGAAGTGTTTAAGTCGGTTTGAATTCTTCTTAATTTATATACGTCATTGTCAAAAACCTTGACAGAAGCGCCTAATCCCATAGCTGATTTTGCTGCAAATTCTCCAACAGTTCCAGCTCCTATAATTACAACTTCGGTAGGAGAAACTCCTGCGATTCCTCCTAAAATCGTGCCTCTTCCTCCATTCAAATTACTCAAATAATGTGATGCCAACGAAATTGATTTAATTCCGGCAATCTCTGACATTGAGCGAATTACAGGATACACATCTTCTTCGTCCTTGATAAAATCCCAGGCAATTGCTGTGATTTTTTTCTTCATCAATAGCTCCAAGGTGTTTTTGGGATGCACCGACAACTGAAGTGCAGCAAATAAAGTCTGATTCCCAGACATCATTTCAATTTCTTCTTTGGTTGGAGGGGCAACTTTAATAATAATATCGGCTTGAAACACTTCTTTAGCGTCATAACAAATCTCACCACCCACTTCACTATAATCTTGATCCGAAAAATTTGCGTTTTTTCCTGCATTTGTTTCTACACATACTCTGTGTCCATTGCTAACCAACAAAGAAACCGCTTCGGGAACTAATGAAACCCTATTTTCTTGAAAACTGGTTTCTTTTGGGATTCCTATAAAAAGCTTTTGGTTTTTGGTTCCTACTCTTTGTAGTTTTTCTTGAGGCACCATAAGCGCTTCTTTTGCTAAGGATTTAAGAACATCTGATGACATATCAATAGTTTAGGGTGATAAAACGTGTGGCATTGGAAACCTCGATAGATAAATTTACGAATTTTTCATCTAAGAACGGTCTGATTTTTTCTGGCCACTCAAAAAAACAGATGTCTCCACTGTCCAAAATTTCCATTATTCCAATGTCCAAGAGCTCTGCTTCATTTTTTAATCGGTATAAATCAAAATGAAAAATAGAGCTGCCCGAATTGGTTTTATATTCATTTACAATAGAGTAGGTGGGGCTTGAAGTGTGTTCCGTAACTCCTAACTCTTTGCAAACTTCATTAATCAAAGTGGTTTTGCCGGCTCCCATTTCGGCATCAAAGCAAAAGTGTGAAAACTCATTGGTGAGCTCGGCAATAAATTGAGCAGCTTTTCCCAATTCGTTTAATTCTTTAATTTCAAATTGGTTTTTCATTCTACTCGTATTTTTCCAAGGTTTTCGATTGCATCAGAGATAGATTTTATTCCAGAATAAATCAATCTTAGTTTGTTGTTTTTCTCACTCATCTTACAATTACGAGGATTGGATTGAATGTAAATCAACACATTAGTGAATTTATCGGATTCGAAATAATTAGAATCAGTAGTGAAATAACAAATCATTTTTTCTTGTTTCAAGACAATTTTTTCTATCCCAATTTTTTTGGCTAACCATTTTAATTCTATGGTTTTAAGTAACTCTAAAGACACTTCTGGAACATCTCCAAACCTGTCTTTTAGGTTTTTTCTGTATGCTCTTAATTCTTGTTCCGTTTTTAAATCATCCAATTCTTGATAGAGCGAAAGTCGTTCTGCAATTTGATTCACATAGGTGTCTGGAATGAGCAATTCCAAATCGGTTTCTAATTGAAAATCTTCTATATGGTAAAATTTGTCGTTCTTTTCATCTTTAAAAACCTCTTTAAACTCGTTGTTTTTTAACTCTTCGATGGTTTCGTTAAGGATTTT
>JBMYYT010000254.1:0-3513 GCA_049609665.1 Flavobacteriales bacterium
ACCAGTAGAAAAATCAGTAGGTGAATCCTTAAGTCGATTAATAAAATCAAACACTTCCTCAACGGAAGAACAAGTAGAAATTCTTAAACCATAAATACAATCATAATGAAAACAGAAATTAAAAATCTCGAGATTAATGAGGCAGGCACTTATGTGGTAGACCGTATCAATGACCGCCTGGACAACAATCAACATCACGTTTTGGATGTCAACGATTTGCAAGCGGCATTAGAGTTGTTTGATAATGACGGTCAGGCATATTCTCTTCGCTTTGTACCAGACGGTATTCATCACTATGGTTACAAAGGAAGGCTGATTGCACACAAAGGAACTCCTTTCCCAGAGTGCCTCACTATTGCGGCATCGGTACTCCATTGGGCCAATAGACTCAAACATCTGACGGAATCTGCGAATGACGAACCAAAGCTTTTGCATGCATCGGACGTTGACGCCACGATTGAAAGCTTCAACGAATACTACGCATACCATCCCCAACTACATAAGAAGTGGCGAGAAATCGTTCTCCTGCATTTGCGTTTGATCCGAGCTTTCGCAGCCCATCCAAATACCAAAGGAAAACTTCCAGACACGAGGCTACTTGACATGACCTGCTGGGAAGTTTTACACCCGTACGTTGATGAGTGGAGGGGAGATTGGCACATCGATCTTGACGAGCATGCTTGGTTTAAGTCTGGCACACCTATCGTTCACGAAGAACTTGTTCCAGACCATGTATACGAACTCCATCAGAAGACGTTTGGCGACACCGGATTACTCAACCTATAAATCATACTCGTGGTGGGGTCCGGTCTCACCACGGCTCACGAAAACAATCTAAAAATCAGAATCATGTTAGAACGAATGAAGAACAATAAAGAGTTGTATGCTGAAAAGATCAAGCTGCAACGAATGACGAAGGAATTTGAATCAACTGGAGATTTAGCTGTCCTAAGCCGAGTTCACCTTGCAGAGAACCTTGTCCAAAAAGGAACTCATTACCAAGTGGAGACCACAACAGGTATTGTTAGAACGAACTCTCCACTTGAGGCAGCACAGCTATTCCTTGATCCAGAAACGGATTTAATCAGGATAGCAACAGATGAAGCATCATTTAAGCGAAATGAATGGAACACGGTTGTAGAAACAACCATTCGTCAACGCAAACTGCGTAAAGCGAAGTGAAATGAGTCGGTCTCAAACCGTCTCATCTGGTGGCTCCAATCAATCGCGAATAGCTATTCCTACTCCCGTAATATCCGAGTCAGAATATGGAGGCGTGAGGCACGCTCACTCAACTTTTAACACACAACTCTAATACAATGAAAGAACAAACAGATAGAATATGCACCAAAATGGTGTCTAATGACCCAGTAGCACTTGCTGGTCACATCGAACAGATAGGAACGCATTACGAACTGGTTATGACCAATCGTACTGAAAGAACCAACTCACCGCTTTACGCAGCAATGCTTTATCAGCTTGAAGGTGTAAGCCAGTTAAGAATAGCTGTTGATCTGGTTGCAATGCATAACGAACAATGGAAAAAGGTCATCAACAAATAGGAACAGTTAGGCAATTGATGGATATGAATAGCATGAAACAACAGACAGATACAGTAACAGATTGCCTTTACAGGCTATACATCGGTCGGCATTACACTCTTACCAGTATTCAGATAAAGATCATAAGTGTGCTAAAGGTGTGCTATTTGACCTGTAACGAATGCCTTAGGAACTGTTTTTTAAAAGCCCCTCAGGGTCCCTGATCGCTGTTATATGTTGCACAATTCAACCTAAACGAATATGAAATACCCAGATAAAATACGAGTACTGGTGCCAGTAAGCGCACCGAACCTTGACGAAACGTTCAAGAATAAACGGTGGGCAGATGATGCCCGAGCCCTATTCTTCAATCTGTATCGTGAAAAACGCATCATGGCACTCAACCGAGATTACAATGGTGGTCTCGATCGCGATTCAGGTTGGGTATCGGTCAATGCTACCGAGATGAAGAAAGAGCTCGGTATGTCAAACCGCTTCAAAAAGATAAGGGACCAGCTGACAAAGCATGGATGCCTTCAATGGAAACGTTCCTACACACCCGGTCTGTACCCAAGACTATTTCGGGTTCGTGTACCAGCAAAAATCAATGGTCGGATGTACCGACAAGAATGGATAACCCACCCAAAAACAATTGAAAACATGTGCGAATTCTACAACAAAAACTACGAACAACAACGCAAGGACTTTCTCGAAAAGATGGATTGGTATTTACCTAATCTCACTTGGGCTGAGAAGATGTATCTGGATGATTCAGCTTTGGATTATGCTGAGCAACAATCACCCAAGCAGGCCGAAAAACTACTTGGTAGCATCAATGCTTTCAACTCAAAAACAGGACGATACATAAAATCGTGTAAATTTTCACATCGTATACACTCTCATATTGGCGGTCTTGACAAGAGGTTGAGACCATTCTTGCGCGTAGAAGGTGAAGACGATGAGCTGCTGTGCATTGATGTAAAATCGGCTCAACCGTTTCTACTTTCAAACCTCTTTACTGCACCTGAAAAACTGATAAAAACGCTCATCCCTGAGTTCGCTGCTGTGCTACACAAGATCACAAAACGGCAGTATGACCCATCAACAAAGCTGTTCCTGCGTCATTGTCAGGACGGAACCTTGTATGAAAAGTTGATGGAAGCAACTGGGATCAAGGGCAGGGATAAGGTTAAAAGACAACTATTTCGACATGTTCTGTATTGTAGTGCATCCAACCAACACAAGGACAAGAAGATCAAGGCGGAACGACTACGGTTTCAGGAGCAATTCAAATCGATGTATAGATCACCGTTTGCAACCCTGATTGATTTGAAGAGGACCCGCTCAAAGGCACTGCCGCTGGTCAAGAAACTGACCTCCAAGCGGGGTCACGGAAAGATGTATGCTACACCTAATATGATCGCTCAGCGTCTGGAGGTGGCCATATTCCTGAATATGATAACCAAACGACTCAACGAAGCTGGTGTCATCACGGTCACGATTCACGATGCTTGGATCTTAAAGAATAGGAAGAAGGACCAGAAAGTTTTCAATCAGGTTGTAGCCTCCGTTTGTGCCGAATTGCTAATAGAGCCCCCTAAGCTGCATATCGAACCCTTGAATGGTGCAACAAATAATATCGACTGAAGAAAAATGACCCTAAACGCAGCTATAATTCTTCAATAAAATGGATACCTCTGTTCGAACGGGTTGGCTACGATCGGCTTTCAAACACAAAAAAAGTGCACCTGAAAAGTGCACCTCAAGTGCATTACGTTGGAAATTTCCAACCGTATGCATAGCTCCCATAAATAACTGAACCCCTTGCTATCACTGAGATTCAGAGAGTACCCGGAGCGGGGGTCGAACCCGCACGGCCTCAACGGCCACAGGATTTTAAGTCCTGCGTGTCTACCAATTCCACCATCTCGGCAATACAGAATATTATACACAGATTTATGTATTATGGAAT
>JBMYYT010000255.1:0-3502 GCA_049609665.1 Flavobacteriales bacterium
AATACATCAGACTCATCAGCACTTACTGACATTAAACAGATTGATGTCAATACTAAAATCGATATGTAAATAATCTTTTTCATTTATTTTAACCTCCTTCAATTTGTTCTCGATACAATTTTAAATCGTTACCACTATTTAAAATCACTCGAACTGACAATTAAAATTTACTTATTAATGTCAGTTCGAGTGAAATAATTGACTGAAAAGGAAATTATTTAGTATCGAGAACAAATCCACAGTTTCATTACTAACAACTCCTCAAAACAAATAATTAGTTTATTAACAGATTTGTATAAAAATAAGTGCGATTATTGATTTTTTGTTAAAAAAGAAACAATAATCTTATTTTAATTCGGTTTACTTTTTTACCTTTAGGTAAGTAAAAAAGAGACAATAAATGAGTACAATTTCAAAGATAATCGAAAAAGAGATTTCGGCTTCTCCATTTCTGGAAGAGTCTATCGCAGAAGATCTTATCAATATATCTTCCCTCGCCAGAATGTTGAAACCCAGAGTGGAAGAACAACTCGGAAAGGAAGTGAAAACGGGAGCTTTGGTTATGGCGATAAACCGTATGGAGTTTACTAAGTTTAATTCCATTAATGGAAGAATCACAGAGTTTATGAATTCTTTGGGAGATATTATTATCCGAAGTAATCTAAACGATTATGCTTATAAAAATTCACCAACTCTTGCGACAGCTCAAATGAAATTGTTGGAAGCTTCCAGTGATAAAGTAGATGGATTTTGTACTGTTTCTCAGGGAGTATATGAATCCAATATTGTGGTTATAAAATCATTAGCTGACAAAGTAGATGAGCTTTTTGCAAATGAAACCTTACTGTTTAAAATGGAAGATTTATCTTCTGTTACTCTTAGATTGCCTGATTTTAATGTTCCAGGAGCTTATTATTTTCTTTTGAAAAAAATTGCTTGGGAAAACATTAATATCTTTGAAATCATATCAACTACCAACGAGATAACACTTGTTGTGGACAATGAGGATATTGATCGTGTGTTTACTTTGTTAATGTCATTCAAGAAAAAATAAGGTATGCTTTCATTAATAAAAAAGGAAGTATCTGGTTTTTTTAGTTCTATAGTTGGCTATATTACTATCATTATTTTTCTGCTTTCTATCGGTTTGTTCATGTGGGTTATTCCTGGTGAAACCAATGTGTTTGACGGTGGATTTTCCGATTTAGGATTCTTGTTTATTAATGCTCCTGCTATTTTTCTGTTTTTGATTCCAGCAATTACTATGCGGTTGTTTGCTGAAGAAAGACGAATGCAAACCTTAGAATTGTTGTTCACAAAACCCATAACTGATTTTCAAATTGTGATGGCTAAGTATTTGGCAGGGATTTTCTTGTTATTACTCTCTCTATTGCCCACAGTTATCTATTATTATTCGGTGGTTAAATTGGGAAGTCCTGAAGGAAATATTGATTCGGGAGGAACAATTGGGTCCTATATTGGATTGTTTTTCTTGGGAGCCAGTTTCTTGTCAGTTGGTTTGTTTGCTTCTTCGTTAACTGCTAATCAGATAGTATCGTTTTTAGTAGCAGTGGTGCTGTGTTTCTTTGTTTATTTAGGATTTGATTTTATTGGGAGCAATGTAGCTTCGGGAGAAACGGCTTATTTTATTAAGAATTTTGGAATTGAAGAACACTATACTTCAATTCAGCGAGGAGTTATTGATAGCCGTGATTTGTTGTATTTTATTAGTTTGATAGTCGTGTTTTTATTAGCGACCAAACTAAGTTTAAAAAGAAGGAAATAATGACAAATTCAACTAAACTAATCATACAAGTTGTATCCGTAGCCTTAGTGATTTTGCTCGTTAACTTCATAGGCTCCAAAAAGTTTTTTAGGGTTGATCTTACCGAAGAAAAAATCCATTCGCTTTCGGATAAAACCATTGAAATACTTGAAAATGATTCGCTTATAAACGATGAGTTGCGATTCGAGGTGTTTCTGGAAGGAGATTTGCCTCCAGAATTAAGGAAGTTGCAATCTGCATTGAAAGAGAAATTGAGCGAGTTAAAAGCTTATGGAGGCGCAAATATTTACTACGAATTTATTGACCCTGCAAAAGACGACTCGCGAAGAAATGAGGTGTTTAAGCAGCTGTTTGATTTTGGACTTCAGCCTACCAAAGTTACCTCTATTGTTGGGGGTACAAAAAAAGACAATTTACTTTTTGGCGGAATAATTTTAAGAACTGTGGACAACCGAAATATCCCAATTCAAATTCTTCCTCCAAGTAACAGAGATCCCAATTCAGGAATTGCTATACCTGTTCCAATCAATATGGTTCCGATTGAAAAAATCAACAACGATTTAGAATATTTATTGTTAGAGGGAATTTACAAAGCGGTTAACCCAAGTCGAAAGAAAATTGGGTTTTTGCAAGGGCATGGAGAGCTCAGAGAGATTCAACGGTATGATGTAACTGCTGAATTATCAAAGTTTCATGCTGTAGAAGATGTTATCATTAATGGAAAGATAAATGCGTTGAAATCTTTTGATGCTTTGGTTGTGGCTAAACCAACAAAACCAATAGGAGAAAAAGACAAGTATATCATTGACCAGTTTATTATGAAAGGGGGAAAAGTAGCTTGGCTGATTGATCCTGTTGTGGTGGATTTGGATTCATTGAATTTCAATGAGCAGACTTTTGGACTCGAAAGAGAGTTGAACGATATTGACGAGCAATTATTTAACTACGGAGTTAGAATAAACAAAGACTTATTGGTAGATGTAAACTCAGGGAAAATTCCACTTTCAGGAAAACTTTATAAATGGTATTACCATCCTGTTATCAATTCGTGGCAGATTAAAAACCCTGTAGTCGATAATTTGGATCCTATTCGATTGAAATACGCAAGTACTATGGAGTTGCTTAAAAATGAAGGAGTTGTAAAAGTTCCTTTGTTAATGAGTTCATTGAAATCCATGACGTATAAAGTGCCTGTAAGAATTAATTATCAAATGATTGGGCTTAAAGAAGAAGTGATAAAATACAATGCTACACCCAATAGAATTGTTGCCGCAATGTTAGAAGGAAAATTCAAATCAAGTTTCAGAAACAGATTGACATCTAATTATTTTAAAAATACTCCTATCAAACACCTGAATGAAAGTGTGGAGAATAAAATGTTGGTAATAAGTGATGGAGATATTATTAATGCTGAGGTAGATTCATTTCCAAACCAAAAAGGGGTGATGATAGTGCGGCCGATGAACATTAACTTTGACCGATACGACAGGAGTGTGACTTTCGGAAATAAAGAGTTTTTTGTAAATGCCATGGAAAACTTGATGGGAGTAGATGATTTGATTCCTTTAAGAAGTAAAACAATTACACTCAGGCCTTTGAATAAAAGTAAAGTCAAGAAAGAGCGAACTTTCTGGAAAGCGGTTAACGTATTTATTCCAATTCTGGTTATTGTTGTGTTTGGATTTATCTTCAATTTTACTCGTAGAAGGAGGTTTG
>JBMYYT010000256.1:0-3489 GCA_049609665.1 Flavobacteriales bacterium
TTTATTTTTCCATAACCTCTGGTAGCAACAAATGCTTGTTCAATCGCAATTTCTTTGTTATTAATAAGATAGGAAGTCCATTCTGTAGCTCCATGGTCATTCTCTTCTGAAACTATGGCTATATATACGTCAATAACCTTTGGTGGGACAATGTCTTTTTTCATTAAAACTTAGGTTTATGATTTTAATACATCAAAGTCAAAAAGATTGGCAAGATTTACCAAAAGTTTTTCTTTTACTTCCTGAATATTTAGTTCTTTTCCAAGTTCATTTTGCATTGAGGTTACTGCTTTGTCATCAATTCCACATGGAATAATATTTCGGAAAAGTGATAAATCAGTATTTACATTAAATGCGAAGCCATGCATGGTTACCCAACGACTGCATTTAACTCCTAAGGCACATATTTTTCTTGATTTTATTGGGTCATCAATGTCTAACCATACTCCAGTTAATCCATCTATTCTACCCGATTTTATTCCGTATTCTTCCAAGGTAAGAATTACAGCTTCTTCAATAAACCTCAAGTATTTGTGAATATCAGTAAAAAAATTATCCAAGTCAAAAATAGGGTAGCCCACTATTTGGCCTGGTCCGTGATAAGTGATGTCTCCTCCACGGTTTATTTTATGATAAGATATTTTATTGTCTTTGAGTTGAGTTTGATTCATCAACAAATGAGATTCCTTACCGCTTTTTCCAAGAGTATAAACGTGAGGATGTTCACAGAAAATAAGTCGATTAGGTGTAGGTTCCGTTTTTGAACCTTCATCTTCTTTCTTGCGATTTGTCTTTTTTATGTCAATAATTGAATCAAAAACCTCGGTTTGATAGTCCCAAGCTTGCTGATATTCAATGAGACCTAAGTCTTCAAAAACTACATTTTTGTTCACAGAATTAGTGTTTGCTTAATTCATTTTTAAGAAAATCGATCGTAGCAATTTCAATTGAGTCTACTCCATATTCCTCAGATAAATAATACGAAATCCAATCGGTAAGAAGAATATGGTAGAATGTTTTTTCAATTATGCTTTCTCCTTTGGAGAAGATTTCTACCACAGAGTTGGTTTTCTTTGAAATAATGTCTTTGCTTATTTCCATTCTTATTTGATTCCTTTTATTATCCGAGTCATTTCTTAAGAAAACTACAGAAAATAAATCACTTCCTCCGGACCATCCCAATAATTCATTATGATTCATCTCAGGAATAATATTGCTATAAGCCAGTGTTTTAGAATTTTCGTTTAATTGTTGTTTAAATCTTGTTCCAACTCCTTCAAAACTTACATCTGTGTATATTAGTATAGTTTTGTTTTTTATAATTTCAGTAACTTTTTTAGCTTCAGCTTTTATTTCTTCCACTTCATTATCCAAAAGTGAAATTGAAGAAGTCAGGTCGGTTTTAAAGTCACCATTTATTATTCCATAATTATTCAAAATAAAAAATAACTGAGTTAATGAATAAGTTAACATTGCTCTTGGAGGATTGCCTCCAGGAATTACAGTGCAATTAATACTATTTTCGTTTGCGATTTTCTGGATTTCTCCACCAGATGTTACACAGGCTATTTCTGAATTTCTTTTTAAAGCTTCTTTAAAAGCTGAAACAGTTTCTTCGGTATTTCCTGAGTAAGAAGAAATGATGACTAATGTGTTTTCATCGACAAAATTGGGTAAAGAATAGGTGTTGTGCGTTACGAATGGAACATTTGCATATTGCTCTGCAATTTGAGAAACTATTTTCCCGCCAATTCCAGAGCCACCTAAACCACATATTATCACCGAGGTGATTTTTTTATTTGTAGTTTTTAAATCCGAATTGGATCCTATTTCGTATGCTTCTTGTAATTGAGTTGTAAACTTTGAAATAAATTGTATCATAGCTGTTGCAGTTTAATTTTTGATTTTGTCGGTAAGATAATTTAGCTTTACACGACTGTTAATAATAATTTCGATTTTGCAATTTTATTATTAGAGCATGAAATTATAAAAAAAATCGTCCATAGGGCGATAAATTAAGTTAAACTAACATAAACTATCGATGAAAACATATTACAATCCAGATGATTTAAAGAAATTCGGGAAAATTGGAGAATTCCAAAAAGAGTTAGCTGATAAATTTTTCGGTTATTACGGAGAAGTATTTAAAGAAGGAGCATTGACCGAACGTGAAAAATCTTTAATTGCTTTGGCTGTATCGCACGCTATTCAATGTCCATATTGTATTGATGCTTACTCTGTTGACACTTTGGAAAAAGGATGCGATGAAGAAGAAATGATGGAGGCTGTTCATGTTGCAGCTGCAATAAGAGGTGGTGCTTCACTCGTACACGGTGTGCAAATGATGAATAAAGTGAAAGAAGTTTCAATGTAATATAAAATATGGCAACAGCTACAAAAAGTTTAAAAAAGCAAAACCACGAGTTTTCTGATATAGATCATCAATTAAATGTTTTACATAAAGGTGTTCATGATCAAGGCTTGGATAGTTTTGCAACAAAATTAAAGGAGTCTAACCTATTTCCATTGACCCCAACTGAAATTGATATTTTTCAAATCAATATGGGTAAAATGTGTAATCAAGTTTGCAGTCACTGTCATGTAGACGCTGGTCCTGACCGAAAGGAAATAGCTACAAAAGAAACTCTACAGCAATGCTTGGATGCGATTGAAAAATCTGGAATTAAAACTGTAGATTTGACTGGTGGAGCACCAGAAATGAATCCTCATTTTAGATGGTTTGTAGAGGGTGCTTATGCATTAGGATGTAAAGTGATTGTTAGGTGTAACTTAACTATAATTGTTGCCAATAAAAAGTATTTTGATTTACCTGAATTTTACAAAGAAAACGAAGTTGAAATCGTAAGTTCTTTGCCTCATTATAGCTCTAAAAAGACTGATAGTCAGAGAGGTGATGGAGTGTTTGACAGAAGTATTAGAGCTTTAAAAATGCTGAACGAAGTAGGCTACGGAATGGAAGGAAGTGATTTAACCCTTAATTTGGTTTATAATCCTTCAGGAGCATTTTTGCCTCCAAGCCAAGCTGGTCTTGAACAACAGTTTAAGAGGAAATTAAAAAAGGATTTTGATATTGAATTCAATAGTTTGTTTGCTATAACTAATATTCCAATTAGTCGATATTTGGATTATTTGGTAGCAAGCGAAAACTATATGGGTTATATGGAGAAGTTGGTAAATTCCTATAATCCCATGGCTGCCGAAAATGTAATGTGTAGAAACACCATTTCAGTAGGTTGGGATGGTTATTTATATGACTGTGATTTCAACCAAATGCTGGAACTAAAAGTGGCAAAGCCAGGAGTTCAACATGTAAAAGATTTTGATAAATTAGCTTTGCAAGAGCGAAAAATTATCATCAACGAACATTGTTTTGGTTGTACAGCAGGGGCTGGTTCAAGTTGTGGAGGCGAGATAACTTGATTCAATAATAAGTCGAACAATTACAAGATTCCGTAAGTAAGACTCTTG
>JBMYYT010000257.1:0-3479 GCA_049609665.1 Flavobacteriales bacterium
TTGGCAAGAATTGGAAACAAATACTTGGCAGATGCGGAACCTTGGAAACTAATTAAAACTGATCCAGAAAGAGTAAAAACTATCATGAAGATTGCCCTTCAAATTTCGGCAAATTTATCGATTGCTATTTCACCATTTTTACCAAATACTTCTCACAAACTTAACTCAATGTTGAATGCTGGGAACGACTGGGACTGGAATGACTTGGGTGGTTTTTCATTACTGCAAGAGGGAAAACAAATCAATAAAGCAGAACTATTGTTCACCAAAATTGAAGACGAATTGGTAACTGCTCAGGTCGAAAAACTAAATGCTACCAAATTGAACAATCAACCTGCTGAACCTATCAAAGAAGAGATAACTTTTGAAGATTTCACTAAATTGGACATCCGAACAGGAACAATTTTAGAAGCCGATAAAGTAAAGAAAACAAAGAAGTTACTGCATTTAAAAGTAGACATTGGCAGTGAAGTAAGAACTATTGTCTCTGGAATTGCAGAAAGCTATTCTCCCGAAGATATTGTTGGGAAACAAGTAAGCGTTTTGGTGAACTTGGCTCCTCGAAAAATCAAAGGAATAGAATCTCAAGGAATGATTTTGATGGCAGAAAACAAAGAAGGTAAACTCTCCTTTGTAAATCCTTCTGAGGATTACATCCAACCTGGAGACGAGGTGAGTTAAAAGTCAGAAATTTCGCTATTAAACACATAAAATCAATTTGTTAACCTAAATCAACTTGTTTATTTTTGTCAGAAATGACGATAATTTTCGTTTGAAATATACTCGACAACATTTAGATTCAAGAAAAAAAATTATCTAAATGAAAAAAATGCTACTTACAATAGGAGTTTTGGCAATTCTGTCTGGTTGTAAAAAGGAATCTACTCCAGAATATTTTCATGTAACAGGAGTATTAAAAGAAGATTGTTCGGGAACTCCCTGTGCCAACTGTAAAGTTTACGTAATTATTGAAGGAAATTCGGGATGGGATTATACTCCCGACAGGACAATAACCAGATATACAGATAGTTCCGGAAAGTTTGGAATATCTGCTCCAAAAGACAATTTAAGTAATTACACAGCCATACGATTTTCGAGTAATAGAAGTATTATAGTAGAAAGTTGTGATCAAGACATAGGCGAAATTGTGAAAAGACCAACAGCAAATTATGCACTCAGAATAATTATTCCTCCCAAGTATTTAGATACGGATACATTGTACTACCCACATACATTTCAACTCCACGAAAAGATAAAAATTCCTTGCTCGGTACGAGATACTATTTTACCTCCTGTTTATAATTTTAGCTCTTCAAGTTATGCTCCATTGGACAATAAAAATTTGATTAAACCAATAAACAAAGGATTTTATAGTGTGTATCGTATTGATTCTTTGGGATTTTATCGTGATGTAAGTAAGGGAGCCAGCCAAGCAACTATGGAAGTCGAGGGATGTACTGGAAGGTTAGATACAGTGACTGTTTTTATTGAATGATTCTCTTTCAAAAGTTTTTATTTTTTGGATTAGATAAATAAGGCAATCAATAGCAAACAACAATTCCACCAAAATAAAGTAACTTTGCACTATGAAGAAGAAAAGATCAACTAATAACCCAAGAGGCAGAAACAGAAATGTGTCGGAAGATAGATCCAAGAAAAGTGGATTTAAAACAAGTGGGAGTTATTATAAAGGAAGCGGAAAGCCAAGTGCAGGAAAACCAAAAACAAGAAGTGGAAGCACAGCGCCAAAACGTTCTTTGGACGGAAAAATAAGATTAAATAGATTCCTTGCTCAAGCTGGCATTTGTTCAAGAAGGGAAGCGGATGTGCTGATTGAAACAGGAGTGATTGAGGTAAACAATAAAATCGTAACCGCATTAGGAACTAAAATCGATCCACAACAAGATGTGGTACATTATGGAGGGGAGAAAATTAAAGTAGAGAAGTATCAATATGTGCTTTTGAACAAACCCAAAGATTTTATCACAACCTCCAAAGATCCTCAGAACCGAAAAACGGTAATGGAATTGGTGAGCAATGCGTGTATTGAAAGAATTTACCCAGTAGGAAGATTGGACAGAAATACGCTGGGATTGTTGTTGTTTACAAACGATGGAATGTTGGCGGATAAGTTGACTCACCCGAGAAATGAGATTCATAAAACCTACCAAATAGAAGTAGATAGAACCATCCAAAGTGGTCACATGAAAATGATGATGGAAGGATTGGAATTAGAAGATGGATACGCCAAAGTGGATGACATCAGTTATGCAGATAACGGAGCAACCAAAAGTGGAGCAGTGTTAACCTTGCACTCAGGAAGAAATAGAATTGTAAGGCGATTGTTTGAACATTTTGATTATAAAGTAAAAAAACTGGATAGAATCCGTTTTGCTACTTTAGACAAAAAAGGGTTACAAAGAGGACACTGGAGGCATTTAACTACAGAAGAAGTTGGGTTTTTGAAAACGATGTAAGATTTAAATATGTTAGTATTGTCATCCCGCACTTGATGCGGGATCTGGCAGAGAATATTTCGCATTTTAATTTAAGTTGGAACAAGATCAAAATATTGAAAGAATAAGATTAATTTCCGAGAAAAAATGGTCGGGGTTTAAAACTTTTTTAAGTGCTAAGTCATTTACAGTTAAGCCAAACGGAGGTGAAAACTTTGGTTTAATCGTTTTCTTCTTTTATTTTTTTACCAAGATTTTTGATTATAGCGAGGAAAAAAAACTTTCAGATTTAACTTGGATAGCAGTGTATACTATGATATTAATTTGGGCTATTTACACTCATGTTTTTAGTGAGAAAAGTGCAAATAGAACAACGGTAGATTTTATAAGTAACACAATAACTATTGATAGTAAGTATTGGTTGAAAAAACTTCTTAGAAAAAGTATAACGGTTCCAACAAACAAGGTTGAGTCTATTTATTGTGTAAATTTGAAAAGAGTATCTCGTGTTTTTATCACAATTGACAATAAAGAAACTATAATGTTTAATGTAAGAAAAAGGAAAAACGATGAAAATGACACTCTTGACACCAAAACAGATGGTGAAATTGTAGCAGAATGTCTTGAAAACATCATAATAAACAATAGGAGTTAAATGCAAAAAGAAATCATAAATAAAGTAGCCAATAGCGGATTAATCAATCTGGATTTGGCAGATTACTACCCTGAAGGAGAGCGAGTTGTTTATGACATCAAGCAAAACCTGTGGCAAGAATTTGTGCTGAAGGAAAAGGACTTTCGTCTTTTTGTTAAAGAAAATGATTGGTCTATCTACGAAGGAAAATATGTGGCGTTAATTAACTCTGCCGATGCAATTGTACCCTCATGGGCATTTATGATTTTGACTAATGCAATGGAACCGTTTGCCAAAGAAATAATAAATGGAGATTTAAGCACATTAGAAACCATTCTCTATGATAAATCATTAGAGGAGAATCTAAGACCCGATGATTATGTGGATCA
>JBMYYT010000258.1:0-3462 GCA_049609665.1 Flavobacteriales bacterium
AAAACAGTACAAATATTAAATGTCTCAACATCGACAAATTTTACTAAATATACATATTTTGTTTTAAACCAATAGGTTAAGCTTCCAAAATAAATTTCTTCAAAATAATGTGTAACCAATTCCAATAATCCTGTTATAAAGGATGAATGAGGGAAGTTGGGAGCAAAGGCAAGTGATAAAAAAGATACTGCGGTATCGCCCAGCTTCTTCTCTTTTTTTTATAACTTACACAAAGATAACCAAATATGAACTCGATGAGCATTACCCAACACATACCTACCAGCAAAGTGGACACGCTGGAAGAGTCGTGGATCAAAGAGGCTCAAAAAAACATACAGGCATTCGAGAAGTTGTATAACGCCAACTACGAAGCTATTTATAGGTACGTGTACCAAAGAATGGATTCTAAGGAGGACGCAACGGATGTGACTGCCCAGGTTTTTATGAAAGCCATGACCAACATTAAGAAATATAAATTCATGGGATTTAAATTTAGCTCTTGGCTTTATCGAATTGCCAAAAGTGAAACTTACCAGTTCCTGAAAAACAAATCAAAATCCCCTACCCTTAATGTAGATACTAATTCTCTCGGAGAAATCTCTGAAGAAATGGAAACCACCAGCTCTATTACCAACGAAGACTTAATTGAAGCTCTCAACAACCTTGATGACAGCGAATTGGAACTTATTGAAATGCGCTATTTTGAACAGCGAAGTTTTAAGGAAATTGGCGAAATACTGAATATGACCGAGAATAATGCGAAAGTAAAAACGCATAGAGTGATTAAGAAGATGAAGAAGTTAAATAGAGAAAAGAAATAAGAAAATAGATTAAAGAGTAAAGATGTGAGTTTTGCTAAAATTCTATAATTCTCACTTCTAACATTCTAAAAAATAATAAAATGAAAAGAAAAGTAAACATCAACAGAAAACCACTTGCCAGTGAAGAAATCAATGCGACTAAAGACTTTGGGTCTTTGGTAAGCAAAATGGGAGGCGCAAGTCAAGTTTCACCAAAACCAAAGGGCAATGCTACCGGATGGTTAATTGGAGGGATAGCTGCTGTTGCCATTGTAACAGGAATTTATTTTGGAACTAAAAATACAACGCCTGCAACACAGGAAACTAATCCTGTGATTGCAAACCAACCCGATACACTTAAACAGAAAGCTCCAGTTATAAATCCATTGCTTGCTCAAGCTGACATCAAAAATGAATCGTATAAAGTAGATGCTGATAAAGGTGGGAAAATAAAACATCATACTGGAACGGAAATCACAATTCCAGAAGGAGCATTTATGGATGAGGAAGGAAATATTATAACCGGAAAAGTAGAAGTTCAATACCGTGAATTCCATGATCAGGCGGATATTTTCTTAAGTGGAATCTCTATGAAATATGATTCGGCTGGGAAAGAAAGAATTTTTGAATCGGCTGGAATGATGGAGATTAGAGGATTCAAGGATGGAAAACGATTAAAAATTGTTCCAGACAAGAATTTCAGAATTTGCATGCACAGCAAAAATCCAGATCCAAAATTTAATCTTTATTATTTGGATGAAGAAAAAAAGAAGTGGGATTACGAAGGAAAGGACTCAATCACAGAAGAACCTGAAATCAAAGAGCCTATTGACTATGATGAATTTACAAATTCTGGTTTAACTTCCAACGAGCCTAAAAAAATGGAAATCGTTTTAACTGATTCAACAAATGTGAATGTCAAAGTAATTCCTGCTGAGAAAAAAGATGAGATTGAAATTGCGAAGGAAGAGGTAAAAATCATCAAACAAGAAATCAAAAAAATTAAAAAAACCGAACCTAATAAACCGGTAAAAGCAAATCCAGAGAAGAAAAACTTTTCCATAGATGTAGTAAAGAGTGAATTCCCAGAATTAGAAACCTATAATGGAACTATTTTTGAGGTAACTAAAAACGAAGATTTACCAGAGGACACTTATTCAGTGACTTGGAATGACATGAAACTAAAGCAAAAAAACAAAACCTATACAATTCAACTTTCAAAAGATGAAAGAATAGAAGAGTTTTCAGTAATACCTGTATTGGACGAAGAAAACTACGAGAACGCTAAGAAAATATTTGACTCAAAATTTGGAGAGTATAAAACCAAATTGAAAGATAAAGAAGCGGAAGAAAAAATAGCGGAGCAAAAACTGGCAAAGCTTAAAAAAGCTTACACCAAACAAAAAGAGGAATACGCAAGATCAATAGCAAAAATGAAAAGAAGCATGACCGCAACACAAAAAGGAAACTTTGAAATGCAGAGAGTATTCAGCATCCGAAAATTTGGAACTTGGAATTGCGACAGCCCAGTAAAACCACCTAAAGGAATGTTGGTTCAAGCAACATACATCGATAAAGCATCGGGAGAAGAGATTAGATTCAAAAGATTGGATTTGATAGAGAAGAATCGAAATGCATGTTTTCCTCTGGACTTTGTAAGAAGTGTAAGCTTATCTTTTAATCCAAGAAGAAACAACTACTTGTGGGGAGTTACCGAAGATGGCATGATTGCTGTTGCCAAAGAAGATGAGTTTGACGGAATTGAAAGAAATCAAAGAAAACATACTTTCCGAATGCAATTAATTGACATCACTGGAAAATCTTCAGCTGAAATCAAAAAATTAATAATGAGCTAATTATGAAACTATTTGTTACTGTCCTATTATTATCCTTCGCTTTCCCATTTTTGGGTCAAAAGGAGATTTCTATGGCGGCTAACAATTCAAAAAGAGGAGTGATAAAAGTAAGAAAACTAAGCTATGACACAATTAGTTCTGTTTCAAAAGAGTTAGATTCTATTTCGCCAGGATGGGATGATTCTGAAAAGCACATTCATACAAAAATGCCGCATTTCAAAGGCTATCTGAACGATTACATTTTACTAAGATCGGGAAATATTTATGTGTTTAACAAACCGATTTCTAAAAGAGATCAAGGAAGAACTTTTGCAAAACATGAAAGCAAAAAGTTTTGGAAAAAAATAAGGAGACTAAAAAAAAGAGGGAAGATTCACTATTTCAAAGTTCGAAACGGAAGAAGTTGGGTAGACTCATCATACAAGCAATTTTTTAATGATTATAGAACTTCAGATATATTCTATCCTGAATCAGAAATTATAGCCGAAACTATTGAAGAAAAAATAGATAGCACTCTTGAAACCAAAACCAGAACAGATAATTTTGTGCGGTATGTAATTTTTGGAGATACTTTTCATTTTCCTGTTACAATTAATGGAAGAAGCAATGTTGTTCTTGAAAATTTGAAATTCGAATTAACTGATTCAACAAATGACGAAGCATTTTTATTAGAATTAAATTGTGACAAAACTATTAACAAAAATACTTATGAGTTTCAGTTTGATTTGAGAAACTCAAGCAGCAATACAGTCAAAATAATAAAAAACGGAACAGAAACTTTCGTTTGCAACTACAGAATAAAAAAC
>JBMYYT010000259.1:0-3457 GCA_049609665.1 Flavobacteriales bacterium
TTTACTCGGACTTTTGGCCTTTGTTTTTTTGAAAAAGAGAAAACCAATGGAAGAAACTGAAGAAGATAGAAGAAGAAATGCAAGAATCAAATTGGCAAAGAAAATGGCAGTGGCTAAATCCCATTTGGATAATAATAATATTGATGGCTTTTATGACGAAACTCTAATCGGTTTGAACAAATACGTGAATGAGAAACTTCAAATCCAAACTTCGGAAATGACTAAAGAAAGTATTGTTAATTCATTGACAAATAAAGGAGTGATAGATACTACCGTGTCAAAGTTTATTCAAGTGTTGGAACAATGCGAAATGGCAAAATATGCTCCATTAACTTCTCAAAACAATCTTGAAATTTACGAGAAAAGTATTGATGTGATTGAGGAGATTGAGGGACAGATCAAATAATTAGATTTTTTTCAATTCGAAGTTTTTTGATTTCAATACTTGGTAATCAATAATTCATGCCAAGTTTAGTGCAAGTTTGAGGTTTATTTTGCAATTTAGCGGAAATTGAATTTGTTGAAAACAATCATTGTATGCATTTAGACCCACAGAGTAAAAAAGAATTAGAATTTGATTTGGTCTGTGAGATATTGTCAAATTATTGCAAATCCTCAAAGGCAAAGGAATTAGCCTTGAATCTGAAGTTTTTTTCGAATGTTGACGAATTAAAAAACGAGTTTGATTTGTTGGAAGAAATTCAACGAATTTATAAGGATGAGAGCCTTCAGCTCCCACATCCTAACTCCGAAGATATTGATGGTGCGCTTAAGTTACTGCGAGTAGAAAACGGTGTTTTAATTTTAGATGAATTAATCAAAATTTATTCGCTTTGTTTGGGAACCAAAGAGTTAATTAAATTTTCTAAACAAAATAGGGAAGAAGCTCCTTTGATTTTTGAAGCTTGTCAACATATAGATCGCATTGATGATGTATTGGAAGTAATAAAAGACGTACTGGACGAGAAGAAGATGAGAATAAAAGATAACGCTTCAAAAGAATTATTGAATAACCGAAATCAGCAGCGTTCCAATAAAAAAGCCATTAATAAGAATTTTGAAAAAGTATTAAGGCATTACCGAAGTCAAGGCTATTTAGGAGATACGGAAGAAACACATTTAGAAAACAAAAGATTACTCGCGGTTGAAGCTACTTACAAAAAAAGAGTAAAAGGTAGAATGGTAGGAATGAGTTCAAAGGGAATGGTCACTTATATTGAGCCTGAGGTGAACATTCAACTCAACCGAAATCAGGAGCAATTGCGAATTGAAGAAAGGAACGAATTATATAAGATTTTTTCGGAAATCACTTTGCAATTACGCTCGCAAAGACATAACCTCAAAGCTTTTCAAAGACTTTTAGTAAGATTTGATTTATACAATGCAAAAGTGAGATTTGCAGATATTTATGAGGGTATTAAACCCAAAATCAACTCCACTAAAAAATTATTTTGGGAAAATGCTGTGCATCCTCTTTTAAAAATCAAAAACACTGAATTGGAAATAGAAACAGTGGGTCAACAAATAGAGTTGGATACTAACACACGTTTTTTGGTTATATCAGGTCCCAATGCGGGAGGTAAATCTATTACTTTAAAAACTGTTGGATTGATTCAAATTATGTTTCAATCTGGTTTGTTTTTACCTTTGAGTAATTCCAGTCAATGTTGTTGGTTTGATAATGTGTATTCCGATATTGGAGATAATCAGTCTATTGAAAATCAATTGAGTACCTATAGTTATCGCATACAAAGAATGAAATTTTTCTTAAAGGCTTCTAATGAAAATACGTTGCTTTTATTGGATGAATTTGGAAGTGGTTCCGACCCCGAATTGGGAGGTGCTCTTGCCGAAGTTTTTTATGAAGAATTATACAGTACACGAACATTTGCTGTGATTACAACTCATTATACCAATATAAAAATCCTTACTGCATCTCTCCCAGAAGCAGTAAATGCTTGTATGTTGTTTGATACCAAAAAATTAGAACCACTTTATGAATTATCGGTTGGTCAGCCGGGGTCTTCATTTACTTTTGAGGTTGCTCAGCACAATGGAATTACAACCGATTTGCTGGATAAGGCAAAAATAAAAGTGACTGAAAGTAAAGTGAAGATTGATGAACTAACTGTAGCGCTTCAGAAGGAGAAATCAAAATTTAAAAAAATTAATACCGAGCAGTACCAAGCCAAGGCAGAAGCAAGAAGCGTACTCTCAAAATACGAAAGTAAATTAGATAAGTTATCGGACAAGCAATCTGCTCAAATTCAATACTTTGAACAACAGAACAAGTATGTGAATATGGGTAAGAAAATGTATGAATTGATTAAGAAACACAAGTCAAATAAATCCAATAAATCGCTCTATGAGGCTGTTAAAAAAATTATAGGAATTGAAAAATCCAAAGTATTATCACAAGAAAAGCCTGCTGTGTTCAATAGTAAATTGAAACCACCGAAATTCGATGAGACAACTTCTAAAAAGAAAAATGTTGAGAAAAAGACAACTCAAATTGTCGAAAAAATTGTTGAACAACCTCAGAGAACAATTAAAGTAGGTGATAAAGTAAAAATGAAAAATCAAACTAAAGCTGGCGAGGTAGTTGAAATTAAAGGAAAAAAGGTAAGTGTTATTATTGGGAATTTCACGTTTAATACTACTTTGGGTGAATTGGAAGTTGTTTAACTATGAATTTGTGCCAAAAAATCAGATTCCTGCCTTCGCAGGGAAGACAAGTAAAATTGTTTTATTTAGCCATCATAGCCTCAATCTCAGGAATAGTTCTTGGAGCGCAATCCGATAAATTTTCTGGTTTTCCGTTGGTAATCAAAATATCGTCTTCAATTCTTACTCCAATATTCCACCATTTTGGGTCACACTCTGAACCTTCAGGAATGTAGATTCCTGGTTCAACCGTAATCACTTGTCCAGGTGTCAGTGCTCCGTAAGTTCCTGCATCATGGACATCCAGTCCTAAATAATGTGAAGTCCCATGAGGAAAATACTGTCGAACTTCCGAAGGCTTTTATTATTCCAAGTTCAAGTAATCGCTTCGTAATTATTTCTTTGGCAATTCTTCCTGGCTCCCAAAAGCTATTCCCAGCCAAACAAGAATTTATTCCAGCCGATTGTGCCTCCAGTACTATGTTGTAAATAATAGCTTGTTCTTTGGAGTATTTTCCGTTGACAGGAAGAGTTCGAGTTACATCAGCCGTATAACCATGGTATTCGGCTCCTATATCACTTACCAACAAATCGTTTTTTGTGAATTTTCTTCGAGTAGTGGTGTAGTGAAGAATACAACTATTCTCCCCACTTCCATGTATAGAAGGAAATCCAGTGTATTCGGCTCCATGATGTTTAAAATGAAACTCAACCAAAGCTTCTGACTGGTGTTCAGCCATTAGAGTATCTAAATTTTTCATTAATTCGGTTTGAGAAATACAGGTAATATCAA
>JBMYYT010000260.1:0-3429 GCA_049609665.1 Flavobacteriales bacterium
CCCTCAAGGGGATAAATTTTAACCTTGATCTGAAGTAAACAAAATTATTTCTCTTCTTTGTTATCAAGTAACAATTGAAGTTGTTTTTTCAATTCTTCCATTTCTTTTTTAAGTTTAGCTAATTCTTCCTCTTGCTTTTCATTTTGAGTCTTTTCGTTTTCAAGTTGCTTTGCTTGCTTTTGGTTTTCAGCCTCTTGATTCTCAATAATAGCTTGTTGCTCTTGGATTGATTTGGTTAATACTGGAATCATATCGCTGTAGAAGACTCCTAAGGTTTCATTCTCTTCATAAGTAACTTCTCCCGTTTCCTCATTGGTTATTTCACTATGTGTTTGCACTACCTCAGGAATAATACTAAGTAAATTTTGAGCATTGAATCCAATTTTTTTGATTTGTCTTTCGTCTCCTTTCCAGTTGTAGCTGATGGTTTTAATTTTCATTAGGTCTGACAATCCGTAGCTCAAAGGACTGATGTTTGTTTTTAGGGTAGTATCCGAGGTGTTAATGGTTCCATTAACAGCATAGAGAGTTGACCATCTGTTAGCAGGACGGCCAAGAGAAACAGTATTATTAAATGTGGGGCTTACATGTCCAAAAAAATACGCATTGTTTGTAGCTTGGAAAATATGCATACTGTTGTACCTATTTACAATATCTGTTCCATTCCCAATAGAGAAAATTAGTCCATAAGTTGTAGTATCATTGTACCTTCCAATTGCTGTTGAATAATCAACATTTGCATTTGTAGATACCCCCATAGCTGTAGAATAATCTCCCGTTGCATTTGTATACCAACCCATAGCAGTTGAGACAAGCCCTGTTGCATCCGTTAAGACCCCTATTGCCGTGGAGCCAATTCCTATTGCATCAGTTTCTTCCCCCATGGCAGTGGAGTAATTTCCTATTGCATTTGTTCTATACCCCAATGCTGTAGAAGAATTTCCTATTGCATCCGTATTGTTTCCTATTGCTGTAGAGGTATTTCCTGTTGCATCTGTATTGTAGCCTATGGCAGTCGAGAAATTCCCGGTTGCATTTGTATTGTGTCCCATTGCTGTAGCAGAAAACCCTGTTGCACTTGTATTGTTTCCCATAGCATTGGAATAACTTCCTCTTGCTTCTGTACTGAAACCCATAGCAGTGGAATTTTGTCCTGTTGCAATTGTACCAGAACCCATAGCAGTGGAGGCACTTCCTGTTGCTTCTGTACTGAAACCCATAGCAGTGGAGGCACTTCCTGTTGCTTCTGTACTTGAGCCCATTGCAGTGGAGTTAGTTCCTGTAGCTTTTGAGTTTAGACCAGCCGCAAATGAATTGTTACCAATGCTATCTAAATCCCAATTTGTTGTGAAGGAATAACCCACTCTAAATGCACCTTTTTCTTTATTAAAAAACATTTTTTTTGAATGAAGGGGATTTCCATTATAATTCATCTGTGGGCTACCAAATAGAAAGTTTGTGGTGTCATAACCGCCTTTTTGTCGAATGGTTCCGTTCAGGTTTTCAAGTAATCCAGAAATTGAGTCTAAAGAAACTGAAGCACTATTTCCATTGCTGATATAAATGGTTAATAAATCACCCGTAAGTGTTACACTATCAATATCTTGGTCGTCACTTGCTGCTGGTCCTTGTGGGCCTGTTGCTCCCGCTATCCCTTGAGGTCCTTGACTCCCTGCAGGACCAGTTAATCCAATTGGGCCTTGAGGACCTACAACTCCATTCGTTCCATTCGTTCCGTTTGCACCAGCAGGCCCAGCAATTCCCTGAGGTCCTTGGGCACCTGTTGCACCGTTAGCTCCAGCTGGACCAGCGTTTCCAATTAGAGAAGTTCCTGCTCCCCATCCACTCACAGTTTTAGGTCCATAAATTTCACTTGTATTGGTATTGATATAAAAATCTCCTACTGTACCTAAAGAGGAAGAAGGTGAACTAATTCCGTTATAAATTGTTTTGCCGTCTAATCCATTTATTCCATTGGTTCCTGCCATACCTTGAGGTCCTGTTGCTCCTTGCGCTCCCGCTATTCCTTGAGGCCCTTGACTACCTGCAGGACCAGTTAATCCAATTGGTCCCTGCGGACCTACAGCTCCGTTAGTTCCATTCGTTCCGCTTGCACCTGCTGGACCAGCTACTCCCTGAGGTCCTTGTGGTCCAGTTGCACCCGTATTACCCGTTGCACCGGCAGGTCCCTGCGGCCCAGTAGCTCCAGTTGGCCCAGGGGTAGAACTCCCAGAAGTTTTGGAATACAAAGCATAAGGAACGCTCAATAATTGTGTAGTTCCCAAATTATTTCCGTTTACTGTAACGGATAAATAATAAGTACCTGTTCCCCAATTTATGGAGCTAAATGTTCCTGTGGTTGCAGTTCCTGAGCCAATTATTGCATTAAATCCTCCGTAAGCATTTGTGGTTACAGTGTGGTTTTCTTGGTAAATAATTGCTCCAATAGTTGAAGATTGTCTAATAGCAAAGACCACAGTTACGGATTGAGAAGTCATTAATGCTCCCGAACTATTTCTTACTGTTGCTTGGTAGTTTATTCCCTCTGGGGCTTGACCTAAAGAAGAAAATCCAAAGGCTAAAAAGAGAGTAAGTAGAGTAAATTGAATTAAATTTTTCATGATTGATTGAGTTTTATGTTTAAGATTCTATTTGGAAATAATTACTTTTTTAGTGGCGTAATTAGTTTCATTATTTCCTATGTTGAGGAAGTAAACTCCTGATTGAATAACTGATACATCAATTGTATTAGAGATAAGACTTCCTTCTTTAATTACCTGTCCATTAACACTGTATAAAATGTAATTGCTGTTACCCTCAGTTTCTAATTCAATATGAATGAGGTTGGTCGATGGGTTTGGATATACCTTGAAATCGAATTTATCGTAAGTATGTTTTATTACAGAAGTAGGATTGTTATTCGAAGAAAACACACAGCTTTTCAATGCTAAATACTTCGGAGCAAGAGTGTCGTTATAATGTTCTTTTGCTCCCCAAGCGCCATATTTATTTGGAAGATAATGAGAAGAAAAATTACTAAACAATCCTCCTTGAATACTATCGTACCAATAATCAAAATACCTGCAATACATAGTCTGCATTCTTGGATCTCTGTTGGCTCTGATCAGTTTACTTACGAAACCCGTATCATTTTGATAAGAAGGGTTGACTGCTACTAAATGCTGTCCGCCTTCGTAGGCCATGAATTTTACTCTGTGAGTATCGGCAACTACTTTTGTTTCTCGCATCCACTTAAAAACTTGGGGCAAATCTGCCTCCATGGAATCCAATATTTGAGGAATTGTAGCTGTGGAAATTAATCCAGCATCGCCAATATCATCTGCTACTCTTCCCCCAAAATAAGGTGCTATCGCAATTGCATCTGCTTTAACTCCTGTTGGATTATAAGTAATTTCCTCAAATCTGTCC
>JBMYYT010000261.1:0-3415 GCA_049609665.1 Flavobacteriales bacterium
CAAATAGTAATTGAAGAAGTAAAGTTTTTGATTCCATTATAAAAATAAAGAAAAGCCGTTGCCAAAAGAACGATTGAAACCATATGCCAAACAGCCAAAAATTCAGTTTTTACTTGAGTTGTTAGTCCGCTTTCAAGCATAGGATTCACAAGATCAACTTGGCCAAGAGTAAGATGAATGATAAATGTGATAGCGGAAATTATTCCTGCACTAATCCAATATTTATTTTTGTTTTTCATTTTTATTAGTTTTTATATTTTCAATAATTTGTGAAACTTAATAAGCAAAAAAATATATTATACCATTTTGCTTAATATTTTAAGAAACCAATTTTGATCTGAGTTTGAGGCCTTTTCTATCAGACCATCAAATTTGCTTATAATTTTATCAATATCTTGGGTTACTTTTTTAAACTCTTTTCCCTCAGGAGTGTTTTCAATTTCAGCGTTAGAAACTTCTTTCAGAACATCTCTAATTGGCACAATTTCTCTTTTTCTCCTTTCTTTCGCAATTTGCTTCATTACATTCCACAAATCTTTTTCAGCATAAAAATATTCCTTTCTTTCCCCAGGTTTATATTCTTTGAAAACCAACCCCCAATCGATCAAAGCCCTCATGTTCATGTTAGCATTCCCTCGAGAAATTTTTAATTCCTCCATTACTTCATCCGTGGTTTTACTTTCAGGAGATAACATCAAAAAAGCATGAATTTGAGCCATAGCACGATTTATTCCCCAGGAACTCCCTAAGACTCCCCACTCTTGAATAAACTTATATTTTGCTTCTTCTAAATTCACTTTATTGTTTAATTACACTGCTAAATTAAATTAATTTTTTAAACTTTCAAAACTTTTTGAAAATAAAATAAATCAATTGCTTGTAACTTTTCTTATGCGAAAAGAGTTTTACAATTAACTAAACCAAGGAATAAAGTGTTATTTTAAGTTAAAACCATTGATTTATTAACTTTAAGTTGTATTTTTACTCCGTTATCCATAAACGACTATGAAAACGACATTTTTTTATTTATTATTTATTTCATTTCTCTTTGCCTGTGGCACATCTAATGAAGGGGGGAATGTTATGGCAAATACTAATTCTGAGATAACAATTGAAGGAATGGTTTGCGAAACAATGTGTGTAAAACGTATTGAGGATAAAATAAAAAGACAAGCGGGAGTTAAATCTTGTGACATCGAATTGGATAGCAAATTAGCAACTGTTATCTATGATGATAGCAAGGTTAAAGAAGCTGAAATTGTCGAGATAATTGAAAGTTTAAGTGACAAGAAATATAAAGTTTCAAATGTTGAAACTGAAAAAATTAGTAAAACAAATTCTGATATTGACAGAAATAGTGGGGATGACGATGAAAGTGTAATGGCTACACCTTCATTTGAAATGCCTAATCTTTTGGATTATTTCAGAAATATAATTTAGTTCATAAATAGCCTGTTAACTAGGCTAAACTTATAAAGAAAGGTGGAGGGAAAAGGCCCTGTGAAACCTTAGCAACCGTCTCGATTCATCGAGGAAAGGTGCTAAATCCTTCTCTTTAATTAGAGAAATATAAGTTGCAACAAAGGAATTTAAACCCCCTTTCTGCAACAAGCGGAAAGGGGGTTTTTAATTTTTAAAAAAAGAAGAAGTGAGTAAGATAAAAGAAGAATTAAAGAAAAGAATATTGGTGCTTGATGGTGCGATGGGTACTATGATTCAGCAATACAAACTCGAAGAAGAAGATTTTAGAAAAGGATGGTTTGAGGGTCATGATTCTCCATTAAAAGGAAATAATGATTTACTTTCTTTAACCCGTCCAGAAATAATTAAAACGATTCATGGAAAGTATTATGAAGCTGGTGCTGATATTGTGGAGACCAATACATTTAGCGGAACTACAATTGCCCAAGAAGATTATAATACACAAGATAAAGTTTATGAAATCAACTACCATTCGGCTAAAATTGCACGGGAAGTAGCGGATGAATTTACTGCTAAAGAACCTCACAAACCTCGATTTGTTGCAGGTTCAATGGGTCCAACGAATAAGACAGCTTCTATTTCGCCTGTAATTAATGACCCTGGATATAGAGCGATAACTTTTGAAGAGCTGGTAGAAGCTTTTAAAAATCAGGCAACTGCTTTGATTGAAGGAGGTGTGGATATGTTGTTAGTTGAGACCATTATTGATACCTTAAACGCAAAAGCCGCATTATTTGCCATCGAACAAGTCTTTGAAGAAAAAGGAATTGAATTACCCATCATGGTTTCAGGAACTATTACCGACCAAAGTGGAAGAACGCTATCAGGACAAACTACTGAAGCATTTATGATTTCTACAGAACATGCACCAGTTACAAGCATTGGTTTGAACTGTGCTTTAGGAGCAGCAGAATTGAGACCCTATTTACAAGTTATGGCTAAGAAATCTCCATTTCTTGTAAGCGCTCACCCTAATGCTGGATTACCTAACGAATTTGGAGAATATGATGAAACTCCCGAAATGATGGCGGATCAAATTAAAGTCTTTCTTGATGAAGGATTACTCAATATTGTTGGAGGATGTTGTGGAACATCACCCGCCCACATCAAAGCTATAGCTGATTTGGCTAAGAATTACGAACCAAGAAAAATTAAGCAGAATTAAAATAAAAATTTTATTCATCTGTCATTCCCTTGAAAAAGGGAATCTTGAAACGAGAATCAAGTAGATGAATAAGATTCCTGCCTTCGCAGGAATGACAATATAAAAAAGAAAAATAACAAAAAAACCAATAAAATGGCAACACCAAAATTATACAAAGAAATAGACAAAACTATTTTGGAAGCGATTCCGAACCCTTCGAAAGAAGCTTATGAGATAAAAATTAAAATTCCAGAATTCACTTTTTTGGGAGTAAAAGAACAACCTGATTTTGCAACAATCTTTTTAACGATGTATCCTAACAAGAAAATCATTGAATTGAAATCGTTAAAACATTATTCATTTCATTTGCGTGATATTGTAGTTTCTTACGAGAGACTTATCAATATTTTTTACGATCATTTGATGGAAGCTTATGAGCCAGACAGATTAAGAATAGAAATGATTTGTAATCCAAGAGGTGGGATTTCTGCTAAATTGGCGATTGACTCAGATTGGGCAGCTCGTGGAGGAGAAGAAAAATACAAAGATTGGATGAACCAAGCAGGAACTGATAACTGGAGTGTGGTGATGTAAATTAGATTTTCGGATGTTAGAAAATCTGATTTTCTGACTTTTGGATACTCGTGTTAGTCTTCGACTCCGCTCAGACTGACTGATAAAAAGATGATTACAGAATATTGTCACACTGAGCAGAGTCGAAGTGTATTAAAAGAATATTCTCGAAGATAACTAAGGACTAACTACAAAGGACTTAAGACTAAATTAAAT